>JBAIYC010000114.1:0-2265 GCA_037916085.1 Nitrospirota bacterium
GTCGCTAGAGCGTGATCTCCGTTCCTACCCCCTCGTTGGTGAAGATCTCGAGCAAGAGAGCGTGCGGTACCCGTCCGTCGATGATATGGACCTTGGAGCAGCCGGCCTCGAGCGCGTCGAAGCAGGACTTCGTCTTCGGGAGCATGCCGCCGCTCACGGTCCCGGCCTTCACCATGCTTTCCGCCTTCTTCTTGTTCAGGGAAGGGATGAGATTCTTGTCCTTGTCCAGGATGCCTTTCTGGTCCGTGAGCAGGATGAGCTTCTCCGCCCTGAGCGCCCCCGCAACGGCACCCGCAACGAGGTCGGCGTTGATGTTGTAGGTCTCGCCCTCGGCTCCCACACCCACCGGAGCGATGACGGGGATAAAGGCTCCCTGTTCCAGGGCCTGGAGCGCGCCGGGACGCACTTCCGTCACTTCGCCGACGAGACCGATATCGATGATCTCCGTCTCCCCGGTCTCTTCGGACCGTTTGGTCATCTTGAGCTTCCGTGCCTGGATGAGGCCCCCGTCCTTGCCGGTGAGGCCCACAGCCCTGCCGCCCGCCCGGCTGATGAGGTTCACGATCTCCTTGTTCACCTTGCCGCCGAGCACCATTTCGACGATGTCCATGGTCTCTTCGTCGGTCACCCGCTGGCCGGCCACGAAGGTCGGCTTCTTGCCCATCCGCTCCATGGTGCTGCCGATCTGGGGACCGCCGCCGTGGACGATGACGGGATTGATCCCGATGTATCGGAGCAGAACCACATCCTGGGCGAATCCCTGCTTCAGCTGCTCGTCGATCATGGCGTTCCCGCCGTACTTGATCACGAATGTCTTGCCCCGGAAGGTCTGGATGTAGGGCAGGGCCTCGATGAGGGTTCTCGCTTTTTCGATCAGCTTTTCCATCAGAACTGCTCCATGCTTCAAAGCATGCCGCCTACCGGCCGATATTAGAGGATATACCTGCTCAGGTCCTGGCTCTGGGCGATGTCGGCCAGCCGATCGCGCACGTACTTCGCGTCGATCGTGATCTTCGCGCCCTTTTTTTCAGGTGCGTCAAATGATATGTCATCGAGCAGGCGCTCCATGACCGTGTGGAGCCGCCGGGCCCCGATGTTCTCCGTGCGCTCGTTCACCGTCGTGGCGGTCGCCGCGATCTCCTCGATGCCGTCCCGGGTAAAGGTGAGCGTTATGTCCTCGGTGGACAGCAGGGCCTCGCTCTGTTTGATCAGCGCGTTCTGTGGTTCGGTCAGGATGCGAACGAACTCGTCCTTGCCGAGCGAGTCGAGCTCGACCCGGATAGGGAACCGTCCCTGGAGCTCAGGGATCAGGTCCGACGGCTTGGAAACATGGAACGCGCCTGCGGCGATGAACAGCACGTGGTCCGTCTTGACCGGACCGTGCTTGGTGTTTACCGTGGAGCCCTCAACGATCGGCAGGAGGTCCCGCTGGACGCCTTCCCGCGAGACATCCGGCCCCTGGCTCCGTTCGCGGCCGGCGATCTTGTCGATCTCGTCGAGGAACACGATGCCGGACTGCTCGACGCGACGCAGCCCTTCGCGGACGACCTTGTCCATATCGATGAGCTTCGATGCCTCTTCCTGAACGAGAAAGCGGAGTGCTTCGGGAACCTTGAACTTGCGCTTCTTGGTCTTCTCGGGCAGGAGGCCGCCGAGCATCTCCTTCAGATTCATTTCGATCTCTTCGAGCCCGACATTCGAGACGATGCCGAAGGGCATGACCTTTTCCTTTGCGTCGATCTCGACCATGCGGTCGTCAAGCTTGCCGGCGCGAAGCTGCTGTCGGAGCTTGTCGCGCGTCCCGGAATGTTGTTCCTGCTGTGCCTGCTGTTCCTGTGCCGGCACGTCCGGTCCGACGGCCCTGATCGGGGGGAGGAGCAGGTCAAGAAGCCGTTCCTCGGAGAGGGTGACGGCCTTTTCCTGAACCTCGGCGGACATTTCAGCCTTCACCATGTTGATGCCCATTTCGGTCAGGTCGCGGACGATGGAGTCTACGTCGCGTCCGACATAGCCGACTTCGGTGAACTTTGATGCCTCGATCTTGAGGAAAGGGGCGTTCACGAGACGGGCCAGCCTGCGGGCGATCTCGGTCTTTCCCACGCCGGTGGGGCCGATCATGATGATGTTCTTCGGCATCACTTCGTCGCGCAGGTCACCGGGCAGGCGCTGCCGCCGCCACCGGTTCCGGAGCGCGATGGCCACGGCGCGCTTGGCTTTGTTCTGGCCGATGATGTACTTGTCGAGCTCCTCGACGATCTGGCGCGG
>JBAIYC010000115.1:0-5200 GCA_037916085.1 Nitrospirota bacterium
CATGAGCTGCACGGTGGAGCTGATCACGCCGATCGCCATGGACAAGGAACTACGGTTCGCGATCCGCGAGGGTGGCCGTACGGTTGGCGCTGGCGTGATCACCGAAGTGATCGAGTAACGCGAGAGGAAGGGCGATTCACGTGACGCAAAAGATTAGGATACGACTCAAAGGATATGATCACCGCCTGCTCGACCAGTCGGTGGTGGAGATCATGGATACGGCCAAACGGACCGGCGCGAAGGTGTCGGGTCCGATCCCGCTTCCGACGCGGATTAACCGCTGGACCGTCCTCCGCTCGCCTCACGTGGACAAGAAGTCCCGGGAGCAGTTCGAGATCCGGACGCACAAGCGGCTCCTGGACATTCTGGACCCGACGCCGCAGACGGTTGATGCGCTGATGAAGCTCGATCTTGCCGCAGGTGTTGATGTCGAGATCAAGCTGTAATCACGAAACGCGCCGGGAACGATGACTCGTATCCGGCAGCTGTGAAGGAACCTACCATGAGCATGGGCATAATCGGAAAGAAATTGGGCATGAGCCAGATCTTCGACGGCAGGGAACTGATCCCGGTCACGGTGATACTGGCCGGTCCCTGCAAGGTCATTCAGAAGAAGACCGCGGAGAACGACGGCTACGAAGCTCTGCAGCTCGCTTTTGCCGAAGAAAAGAAACAGAATCGCGTGACCAAGGCGATGGCCGGCCACTTCAAGAAGGCCCAAGCGGCTCCGCACCGGCATCTCCGTGAGGTCCGGATGGCCGGTTTCGAGCAGGGGCAGGACGTGAAGGTGGACATCTTCAAGAAGGGCGACCTTGTTAAGGTCACCGGCGTGAGCAAGGGAAAAGGGTTCGCCGGCGTCATGAAGCGGCACAAGTTCCGGGGCGGTCCGGACAGCCATGGCTCCATGTTCAACCGGCGTCCGGGGTCCATTGGTGCATCCGCCTATCCGTCGCGGGTGCTGCCCGGGAAAAAGCTTCCGGGCCACATGGGCGACGTGACGGTTTCGGTCAAGAACATCAAGGTGGTCGAGGTGCGGCCCGAGCAGAACCTGCTCCTGGTTCATGGCGCGGTGCCGGGAGGCGACAACGCCCTGGTGCTGATCACCAAAGGTTAGTCTCGAGAGAGCGATAGAGGATCACGACAATGGCATCGGTCGCAATGGTTGATATGAGCAACAAGAAGGTGAAGGATGTGGAGCTTCCGGCCGTGTTCGGCGCGGACGTGAAAGGCCACCTTCTCCATTCGGCTGTGGTGAACCAGCTGGCCAACAGGCGTGCGGGCACCGCAGCCACGAAGAACAAGGCTCTGGTGAGCGGCGGCGGCAAGAAGCCGTTCAAGCAGAAGGGCACGGGCCGCGCGCGCGCAGGAAGCAGCCGGTCCCCGCTCTGGCGTCACGGCGGCACGGTCTTCGGGCCCATGCCGCGGGACTATTCCTACAGCCTTCCGAAGAAGGAAAAGCGGGCGGCTCTAACCGCGGCCCTGGCTGCGAAAGTGCAGGACAGCCGCATGGTCCTTCTGGACAAGCTGGAGATTTCCGCTCCGAAGACCAAGGACATGGCGGGACTCCTGAAGAACCTCGGCGTGACGGAAAGCGCCTTGGTGCTGCTCGCATCGGAGAATAAGAACGTTTTGCTTGCGTCGCGGAACATCCCGAACGTCAAGGTCCTCCGGATGGAGAACATCAACGTCTACGACCTCCTGAAGTACCGCTACCTGATCACGACGGAGGATGCGCTGAAGACGATCCAGGAGGTGTACGGGAAATGACGCTGGACCTCTACGATATCGTTCGGATCCCCCGCATCACCGAGAAGGGAACGCGCCTCAAGGAACAGAGCAATGTGCTCACCTTCGAGGTGAGGACCGATGCGAACAAGGTGCAGGTGCGGAAGGCCATCGAAGGGATCTTCAAGGTGAAAGTGGTCGATGTGACCACGGTGAAAATCTCGGGCAAGAAGAAGCGCATGGGCATGCGGGAGGGCCGCCGGTCCGACTGGAAGAAGGCTTATGTGACGCTGAAGCCCGGCGAAAAGATCGACATATTTGAGGGTGCATAATCATGCCGGTAAAAAGCTATAATCCCACATCCGCCGGAAGACGGTGGCAGACCGTATCAACCTTCGAGGAACTCACGCGGAGCAAGCCCGAGAAGTCCCTTGTCGTTCGCGTCCACGAGGAAGGCGGACGGAACAACCGCGGCAAGGTGACGGTACGTTACCGCGGGGGCTGGCATAAGAAGAAGTACCGCGTCATCGATTTCCGCCGCGAGAAGTCCGGCATTCCTGCGAAGGTAGCGCACATCGAGTACGATCCCAACCGTTCCTCGCGGATTGCGCTCCTTCACTATGCCGACGGGGAGAAGCGGTATATCCTCGCCCCGCTCGGCCTTAAAGCCGGCGACACGGTGATGTCCGGTCCCGAGGCAGATATCAAGCCGGGGAACGCGCTCCCCATGGTCAACATCCCCGTTGGCACGGTGATCCATAACGTGGAGCTCAAGAAGGGCGGCGGCGGCCAGCTGGCGAGAAGTGCGGGGTCGTCGGTACAGCTGCTCGCGCGCGAAGGCGACTATGCCACGCTCCGGCTCAATTCGGGCGAAGTACGCAAGGTCCGATCCGAGTGCATGGCCACCATCGGCCAGGTAGGAAACCTCGATCACGAGAACATCACCATCGGGAAGGCCGGACGTGCACGCTGGATGGGCAGGCGCCCGCGGGTGCGCGGTGTCGCAATGAACCCGGTGGACCACCCGCTGGGCGGCGGCGAAGGAAAATCCTCTGGCGGACGGCCGGGCTGCTCGCCATGGGGACTGCCTGACGGCAAGAAAACGAGAAAGAACAAGCAGACGACGAAATACATCATTTCCCGGCGGACGAAGAGCCGCTAAGCGGAGGGAGCAGTGCCGAGATCAGTCAAAAAAGGACCATACGTCGACGACCATCTTGCCAAGAAGGTCGATGCCATGAATACAAGCGGCGACAAGAAGATCATTAAGACCTGGTCGCGCAGGTCGACGATCCTTCCTGAGTTCGTCGGGCATACGCTGGCCGTACATAACGGGAAGAAGTTCATTCCGGTCTATGTCACCGAGAACATGGTCGGCCACAAGCTCGGCGAATTCTCGCCGACGCGGACCTTCAAGGGTCACGGCGGCTCGAAGGCGGCAGAAAAGGCAAGCGCTCCGAAAGCGTAAGGGGCGGCTCCGGTCATTCGAGAGAGGATAGGCACATGGAAGCAACTGCGACAGCCAGACATATACGGATCACGCCGCGCAAGGCGCGTCAGGTGATTGATCTCATCCGCGGCAAGATGGTGGGCGAGGCACGGAGCATCCTGACCTTCACCCCGCTGCATGCTGCCCGGATCGTGCAAAAGGTGCTTGACTCCGCGGTCGCGAATGCTGAACAGAAGAAGCTTGGCGATGCGGATTCGCTCAAGATCGACAAGGCTTTTGTGAGCCAGGGCGTGACGATGAAGCGCATGCGGGCGCGCGCTATGGGGCGCGGCAACGTCATACGGAAACGGACCAGCCACATCACGCTGGTACTCTCGGCATAACTCTTTCGCTGGAGGCAGAATGGGTCAGAAAGTACATCCGATCGGGCTGAGGCTCGGGATCATCAAAACCTGGGAGTCGCGCTGGTACGCCAAGAAGAACTACGCAGCGCTTCTGCACGAGGACATCAAGATCCGGTCCATGGTGAAAGAACGGCTGATGCATGCCGGGGTGTCAAAGATTGATATCGAACGCGCCGGCCAGAAGGCAAAGATCAATATCCATACGGCCCGGCCGGGCATCATCATCGGCAAGAAGGGCGCCGAGGTTGACAAGCTGAAGAAGGACCTCGAGTCCATGACCGGCAAGCAGATGTACATCAATATCCAGGAGATCCGCCGTCCGGAGCTGGAAGCCCAGCTCGTTGCGGAGAACATCGCGCTCCAGCTCGAGCGTCGTATCGCCTTCCGGCGGGCCATGAAGAAATCCGTGACGTCGGCCCTTCGGCTGGGCGCTCAGGGGATCAAGATCACCTGCGCCGGCAGACTGGCTGGCGCCGAGATCGCCCGGACGGAGTGGTACCGTGAGGGCAGGGTGCCGCTGCACACGCTTCGCGCCGATATCCAGTACGGGTTTGCCGAAGCCAAGACGACCATGGGCCAGATCGGCGTGAAGGTCTGGATCTACAAGGGCGATGTGCTGCAGCAGACAAAGACGGTCTAGAATAACGGACGGCCATCACGATCCCAGCAACGGATAGATAAAGGAAAGCGATCATGTTAGCACCGAAACGGGTTAAGTTCAGGAAGATGCACAAGGGCCGGATGAAGGGGACCGGATATCGCGGCGCCGAGGTGAGTTATGGCGAGTACGGACTCAAGGCCATGGAACCGGGCTGGATTACCAGCCGGCAGATCGAAGCGGCCCGTATCGCCATGACCCGCTATGTCAAGCGCGGCGGCAAGATATGGATCCGCATCTTCCCCGACAAGCCGATCACCAAGAAGCCTGCCGAGACCCGCATGGGCAGCGGCAAGGGCAATCCCGAGTACTGGGTAGCGGTCGTGAAGCCCGGTCGTGTGCTGTACGAGATGGGCGGGGTGGATGAGTCGGTGGCACGCGAGGCGTTCCGTCTTGCCGCCTACAAGCTGCCGGTGGCCACCAAGTTCATCGCGCGGGAGGCTGAGCTATGAAATCGAACGTGCGCGAGATGCGGGACCTTTCCCAGGAGGAGCTTACCGCGAAGGCCGCAGAGCTCAAGAAAGAACTGTTCAACCTCCGGTTCCAGCAGGCCATGGGGCAGATCGAGAACCCCATGCGGCTCCGGACGCTCCGGAAGGATATTGCGAAAACCAAGACGGTCTTAAAGGAAAAGTATGGGCGAGGCTAAAAAAAGAAAGTCGTATATCGGTCGCGTGATCAGCGACAAGATGGACAAGACGGTGGTACTGGCCGTGACGCGTCGTATCGCTCACGCGCGGTACAACAAGGTGGTGAACCGCACCACTAAGTTCAAGGCGCACGACGAGAAGAACGAGTGCAAGATTGGCGATCTCGTCCGGTTCATCGAGACCCGCCCGCTCTCCAAGGAGAAGCGCTGGAAGGTCCTCGAGATCATCGAGAAGGCCCATTAGCCTGCCTCAGGATCAAGAAATCGAGCTCGAAGAGAAGGTACTAAGCCATGATTCAGCAGCAGACGGTTCT
>JBAIYC010000116.1:0-6397 GCA_037916085.1 Nitrospirota bacterium
TGGCATGTCCAGCAGTCGATGCTCGCCTTATGCTGCTTGTGGCAACTGAGACACCAGCCCATCTCGATCTTCTGCTTTCTCGCTACCCGCGCCATCGAGGCGATGTCTCCATGGCATGTCCCGCAGGCAAGGCCCCCGCGAATATGCATCATGTGCGGGAAATAAACGAAATCGGGCACCCAATAGACCCGGACCCAGGGGATGGGCTCCTTCCGCTCCCAATACCCCATGAGCTTCTTGATCTCCGGTTTGTCCTGTGCGATGAAGAGGTGGCAGGCCCGGCAATCTGCCACGGCGGGGATCCCCGCGACGGGCGACCTCGGAGCCAAGCGGTGGCAGAAGAGGCACGGGATCTTGTTGTCTCCGGCATGGATCCTGTGGCTGAAGGCGATCGGCTGGACGGGTGAACGATCGTGCAGGTCCAGCGGAAGAATATACATGAACACGAGAACGGCGATGAGAGCAGCAGCCGCTGCGGCAAGACCTCGTAGAAGCCACGATAGTTTCATGCGCTGCGCTCTCCCGGCGGCGAGGGATAAAGTGCGATACCTACATCTTAGTTTACCCGAGATGGGCGGCGAGTCAAGGACACGGTGAAAATTAAAGACGCCTTTCCCCGACCTCCGGAGCGCCGGGCTCCTGCGGTCAGATCTCAGTTACCGCTTCACCGGCGGGGGGCCTTCGGGGAAAGCTTCTGCAGGGACACATGCACATTCTGCAGGTCGTCAATGATGACATCGAGATCGAACTTGTGCCAGTTCAGCCTTGCGGAATGAAGAACGGACCGGGCATCCCCCAGTGCGCGTGCAGCTTCGGTTCCCTCCGCGGGATGATGGAGCTTCGCAAGCGCGTCGAGAAGCGCCGAATCCTCGGTCAGGAGAAGGAGCACTGCCTTCGCCTTTTGCGGCACATAGGGGAAGGTGCCCATCCGCTCATTGTGGCACTGCGAGCATACGGCAGCGATGGTGTCAGGCGTCAGCACATGGGTGACCATCGAGCCGTGGCAGGTCACGCATTCCGGCCCTTTCCCCGCCGACTCGAGGATCCGGTAATGCCGGCTCTGGGTGAACTTGTAGAACTCGGCGCCGTGACACCTCCCGCAGGTTGCCGGAATGTTCTTGAAATAGACGGTGCTCTTTGGGTCGGCCGAGCCGAGCACGCCCTGATGGGCATCCTTCCGGTCCGACGCCGCCGGAGCGCCGCCGTGGCACTTGTCGCAGGTCACACTATGCCTCTCATGGATTGATCCGCTCCAACCGTGGGACTTTGTCCCCACAAAGCTGCTGCCCGGAAGCCGGGAATGGCAATAGACGCAGGAATTTCCGGTCTGCCCTTCCGCAGCGGCATGTGCCCCCAGCGCGATCGTGAAAGCTGCCATCAGGAGCAGGCTCCAAAGCATGACGCGGTCAGCCTTTGACATTACCGGCCTCTCTTTCCGTTGTACCAGCGCAGGAGCGAAAAGCTCACGGCCCAGGACGCGAAGGTCGCGGCAAGCGCGTAGAGCGTCATCGCCTTCGGCGTGATCTTGAGCACGTCGATGTAGCCGGCAACGACCATCATGCAAAGGAAGACGATCGCGCCGATGCCGAGCGCCGTCATGAACGGTCGGTGAAGCGGGTTTGCCATGTACTGCTGGGGCTCCTTGGACCTGTCGAAGAAGGGAACCAGGCCATAGGCGAGGAAGTTCACTGCGGGAAAGAGCACGCCCCCGATGGTCTCGGGAGTGATTTTCCCTCCCAGGACGGTGAACACCAGATCGCCGGGCACAAGTTTCAGGAACCCGTACACGACGAGAAAATACCAGTCCGGCCTCATGACGGGCGTTCCCGGGGACGGGGGCCCGTAGGTCTCGATGGGGTTCAGGGGGACATAGGACGCCATCAGCACGACCACGGACAGCAGAAACAGGAAATAGGACAGGCTGATGACGCCCTGCTCCGGCCAGATCGGGATGCCGATGAGCCTCTTGCCGCCCTGGGCCTCCTGCCGTTCCTTGTTGGCCCGCGGTTCGGTATGCTTCTGCTTCACCACGATGAGCAGGTGCAGGCTGATGAGGGCGATGATCGTGCCGGGGATCAGCATGACATGCATGAAGAAGAAACGCGGGACCGTGCCTTCCGACGGGAACTCGCCGGCGAAGAGCAGACGCGACATCCAATCCCCCACCCAGGGCACCGACTTCGACACGTAGTAGGCGATCGATGTGGCGGTCACCGAGAATTGACTGTACGGCAGCAGGTAACCCGTGAACGCCGCAACCATCGCCATGCCCCAGAGGGAGAGTCCCACGAGCCAGTTGATCTCGCGCGGCTTGCGGTAGGCCGCGGTAAAATAGACCCTCAGGAGGTGGGCAAGGATGGCGGCGATCATGATCATGGCCGACCAGTGGTGAATGCGCCTGACGATCAGGCCCATCGGCAGCAGGTCGATTCTCACCACGCTCGCGTAGGCTGCCGGCACCATCGCCCCGAAGAGGGAGACCATCCTGGTCGATGGCTCATAGAGGAACCCGAGGAAGATGCCCGTAGCAACAAGGATCATGAAGGAGAAAAGCGCCGTTTCTCCGAGCAGGAACGCCGGATGGGTCGGGAAGGTCTTGCTCAGGAACTTCTCCTTGAACTTTCTGAGCTCCAATCGTTCATCGAACCACTTGAAGAGCATGGCAGTGTCCTCGCGCGTCCCCTAGACCTGCGGTCCGATCGGTCCGTTGAAATCGCTCGTAAAGGCGAGGGTCCCGTCCGCATTCACCTTCACCCCGATCTGGGAAAGCGGGATCGGGGCGGGCCCGCCCATGACCTTCGCTCCCTCGGCGGGGTTGAATATGCTGCCGTGGCAGTGGCACTCGGAGACCGATGCATCGGGCGATTCCCTGTTCGGCGCCCAAGAGACGGTGCAGCCAAGGTGGGTGCATATTGCGCTGTAGGCAGCGAACCCCTTGTCCGTCAGCGAGATATCCGTAGGCGGCTTGAAGGCCTTTTCGTCCAGCTTGATCAACTGGACGAGATTTGCCGGGTTCGAGGTCTTTCCCGAGGGATAGACGAGAACCGCGTCGCCAACCTTCATCGACGACGCCATGAGCGTGGCACCCGCGCCGGCACCCTCGGCATGGACAAGGGTGTCCCCCGGTTTGATCGTCGTGGCGTATCCTCCCCCCTTCGTTTCGGGAGCCAGCACTTTCAGCGTGGCAAGAACAGACGCAAAGGCGCCGGCAAGCGACGCAAGAAGCACCCCGAGGGTGAATCGCCGCCGCGTGATCCCATCCCCGCCCTCCTTCGCCGGGTGCCCGTGCCCGTCTACCATAGCAGTTCCTCCTCGCGGTCCTCCGACACCTCCCGGAAGGGGATGAAATACCGAGCGAAGATTACGACCTCAGCGCCTGCGATCAGGAACTCCGAAGCGAGCAGCGTACCCAGGACATAATCGCTTCCCGTGCCGGTCAGGAGCAGCCAGGCGAAGGCACAGCCCACGCCGAGCAGCAGGACCGCCAGGACCAGAACCGCGAGCACGGCGCCCATCGGATAGGAAGGCCTTTTCCTCCGGATGATCTCAAAGCTCATGTCATCTCCTCTTTTCCAGCGCAAGATACACGAAGTAGCCAAGGATGAACAGGACAAGCACGGCGCCGAACGCGAAGAACCCTATTTGAAAAGCGTCGAGTTCCCGGGGGAACTCGGGAATGAACGGCGGCTTCTTGCCGACCGCTTTCTCCTGGGCGATCTTTATCCGTATGCCGGACAGCGCGTTCACCGTTGACTCGGTCACATCCATCGGATCGATTTGGTCGAATCCCGTCGTGTCCTTGTGGCAGCTCTCGCAGACCTTCGGAACCTCGGGCATCGTATTGCGGTGAGCCTGATGGCAGGTGACGCAGGACGGCCCCCCTTTCCCCCCGAGGTACGCCTGGCCCATGATGCTCTTTGTGTAGCGGGCGACGGACTGGTAATGGCACTTGGCACACATGGCGAACAGTGCCTTGCCCGACGGCTTGCCGACGAATCCGTGCTCTTTCGACATGGCGCGGGACATGCGATCCGCGAACTGCTCGCCTCCGAGGCTCTGCACATTGCCCACATCCACGCTTGCATCTCCGCCGTGGCAGAAGTCGCAGGTGATCCCGTTCTGACGGTGGATCGAACCGTTCCATTCCAGGACCGGCCGGGCAAGATCGCCTTTCTGGAACGAGTGGCAGGTCACGCACGCCCCCGGTCCCTGCGCGGCCCGCGCAGCCGTTCCGCACAGAACGAACATCACCACCCAGCACAGCGCAGCTACACGGATGCTGACATGCATGATCTCTTGCCTCGCAGGGAGTCGTGATGGAAGTGACAGGGTAGTGCCTTCTCTACAGCACTTCGTGGTACGAACGGGACCAGCGTCGCTCGTGACATACAACTCACGTCGTTTGTCCCCTGTGTGCATCCGAAAACCGAAAGGACTTCGCACAGGGACGCCGAGAGCGCTGTCTCCGGACAGCTTCGAGCATACATTATATATAGTTCAGTATAGCAGACTGGACCGGCGAAGGTGTGGTTCCGGCACAAAAGGCATTTCCCCGGGACGTCCTGTGCCGCCGCACTTCTATCGTCCCGCTTCAACGGCATCGCGGTCGATGCCCGGTTCAGATCAGGAGAAGGTCCCGCTCGCCGTTCCCGTACCGCCTGGCAAGCAGAAGCATCTTGAGATAGTAATTGTCGAGGCAGGGCACAAAGTCGTCGGCTGTCACAATGATCACGTCCCGGGCGCCCGAGGGCCTCACCAGCGAAAGAGAAAGGAACGGCATGCTTCCGGAGAACAGGGAGATCCCCTGCTCCACATCCAGTTCGATGATCCCCTCAAGTTCCTCCTTCTGGAGCGTCAGTTCTCCGGGGTCAAGGCTTTGCGGAAGAAGGAACACGTCCTGGAACTCATATTCCTTCACCCCCGACGTGAAGCAGTACACGAACACCCGCCGCCCTGCGGGCACCAGGTCCGAATAGGAGACCATAAGCCCGAGTTCCTCGGCAATCTCGCGGGGTCCCGCAGTCGCTGCGTCCTCGCCCGCCGCATAATGTCCGCCGACGCTCACGTCGAATTTCCCGGGTGCTATCTTCTTTGCCGGGGACCTCTTCTGGAATAGAGCCAACTCGCGCCCCCGCCTCCGGTAGATGATGAGGCAGTGAAACGCCCCGTGCCATACGCCGGAGGCATGAGCATCGGCCCTGCTTGTAATCGCGCCGGTCTTTCTGCCGGCACAGTCCAGGACGTCGAACTGTTCTTCCATACTATCTATGTTCCTCCCGGGCGCGGCGGCGTCGCGTGGCGCAGCAGCCGCCTACGTACGTATTATAGTGAAAATATTTTTGCCTGACAACCCGACGGAAAATCGCTATAATCAGAGCACCTGCGGGTCCGCAGCCGGTGCCCCTCCCTCGAACGATGCAGATATCTGCCTTCTTCAACTCGTGGCCGGGCATGTACATCGCCCAGTCGTTCCTCCATTCGCTCGTGGCCGCCCTCATTGTAGATACATCGCTCATTTCCTGGAAGATCGAGAATCCCCTGCTCCGCCAGCGGTTTCGGCTGCTCGTCATGGTCCTGCCGATCATCATGTTCCCCCTCTACCAGACCCTGTCCCCCGAGCGTGGCTCCCCGCTCTTCCGGCTCGATGCAGTCTTCGACATCACCCGGTGGCTCAATCTCGAGATCTGGGGCGCTGTGCCCGTCGGCATCCTGTTCCTGCTCGCCCTGATCTTCACTGCCGCCGTTTTCGTGTTCCAGGAGCTGCTTCCGATCGTTCGCCACACCTCATCGCCGGCCACCGGGAGCCTTGACGCTGCCCCTCCAGATCGATCGTCGCCAGCCCAGCGTGCCCTAGGGACCCTTCCCGGCACAACCCCCGATGTCTTCATCATCGATGAGGATGATTGCATCATTTTCTCCTCGACGGGCAAAGTCCCGGCGATCTATCTCTCCCGGGGTCTTGAGGAGCGGCTGACCTTCGACGAGCTCCGCGCCGCCTTGGCCCATGAGGTCGGCCATATCCGGAGAAGTAGGCGTCCTCTCATGGTCATGGTGTTTCTCCTCAGGATGCTCATGTTCTTCAACCCCGTGATCCTCATGGAGTTCCGGCGGATCGCCCAGGAAGAGGAGAACATCTGCGACGACCTCGCGGTCACTCTTACCGGCAATCGGCAGGCCATGGCCGATGTCCTGAAGAAGTTCATCGCCTGCGAGACCGGGAACCCCTCCGCGTCGGACGCGGAACGTCTTCAGGACCGGATCGAAGAGTACAGTCATTCGATGATGATGGAGAGCCGGATCTCGCGTCTGGAGGAGCTGCCGGCTCAGGATGCAAAAGGCGCGGTGGTCTTCGCGATCGTGACGGTCACGATCCTGACAATCAACTATTATCTGGTCT
>JBAIYC010000117.1:0-1828 GCA_037916085.1 Nitrospirota bacterium
TGGAAGGAAGTGGAGTGGGACTGGGCACTGGACCAGATCGCGAAGAAGGTGAAGGACACACGCGATCGTACGTTCAAGCTCACGTCAAAGTCAAAAGTGAAGGAGAAACAGCCTGACGGGACCGAGAAGGAGGTTGAGAAAGACTTCACGGTCAACAGGACCGACGCCATCGCTCACGTGGGCAGCGCGGCGCTCGATAACGAGGAGTGCTACCTGCTCCAGAAGATGCTCCGTGCCTGGGGCCTGGTGTATATAGAACACCAGGCGCGCATCTGACACTCCGCGACTGTAGCGGCTCTGGGAGAGTCGTTCGGACGCGGTGCAATGACGAACCACTGGATCGATTTCAAGAATGCCGATGTCATCCTCGTGATGGGGTCCAATCCCGCCTCGAACCATCCCGTCTCCATGAAGTGGGTCATGCGGGCAAAGGAGCGAGGCGCCAAGCTCATCGTCGTAGACCCCCGGTTCACCCAGACGGCAACGAAAGCGGACCTCTATGCGCCCATGCGTTCCGGCACGGACATCGCCTTCCTGGGCGGCATGATCAAGTACATCCTGGACAATCATCTCTACTTCAAGGAGTACGTTGTCAACTATACCAATGCCAGTTTCCTGGTGAATCCCGAGTTCAAGGGCCCCGGGGAACTCTCGGGCCTGTTCTCGGGGTATGACGAGAAGGCCCGGAAGTACGACAAGAAGACCTGGAGCTACCAGATGGGCGAGGACGGTATCCCGAAAAAGGACCCCACGCTCCAGAACCCGCATTGTGTTCTTCAGCTCATGAAGAAGCACTACTCCCGTTACACCATCGAGAAGGTATCGAGCATCACAGGCACACCGCAAGAAGCGCTTGTGGCGGTCTACAACCTGTATGGCTCCACGGGCAAGCGTGATCGCGCCGGGACCGAGCTCTATGCCATGGGGTGGACGCAGCATACCATCGGCACCCAGAACATCCGCGCAATGTGCATTATCCAGCTCCTTCTCGGGAACATCGGGATCGCCGGTGGCGGCATCAACGCGCTCCGCGGCGAGTCGAACGTGCAGGGCTCCACGGACCAGGGTCTCCTGTTCCACCTCCTGCCGGGATACAACGCAACACCCTCGGCGGCGCTTGCCGACCTGAACGCCTACATCGAGAAGTACACGCCGAAGACCAAGGACCCCAAGAGCGTCAACTGGCTTTCGAACCGCAACAAGTACATTGTGAGCTACCTCAAGGCCATCTATGGGGCCAGCGCGACCAAGGAGAATGATTTCGGGTACGCCTGGCTGCCGAAGCTGGACGAAGGCATGAACGCATCGTGGCTCGTGCTCTTCGACAAGATGCTCAAGGGCCAGTTCGAGGGTTTCTTCGCCTGGGGCCAGAACCCTGCCTGCTCGGGCGCCAATGCGAACAAGACCCGGAAGGCGCTCGCGAAGCTCAAGTGGTTGGTGAACGTCAACCTTTTCGATAACGAGACTGGCTCCTTCTGGCGAGGACCAGGGATGAATCCCAAGGACGTGCAGACGGAAGTGTTCTTCTTGCCCTGCGTCTCATCCATCGAAAAGGAGGGCAGCATTACCAATTCCAGCCGTCTTGCCCAGTGGCGCTACAAGGCCATCGATCATCTCGGTCAGTCGCGTCCCGACGCCGACATTGCGAATGAGCTGTTCCTCCGCGTGCGGGACCTGTACAAGAAGGAAGGCGGCAAGTTCCCTGCTCCGATCTTGAACACAACCTGGAACTACGGGAGCGAGGTGGATATCCACAAGGTGGCGAAAGAGATCAACGGCTACTACCTTGAGGACGTGTACGACAAGAAGGCCACACCACCGAAACTCC
>JBAIYC010000118.1:0-11407 GCA_037916085.1 Nitrospirota bacterium
TCAGCCTCATGATGCGCGATCTGTCTTTCTGGAAGAAGACGAAGAAGGGCCACTAGGGGCCCGAAGGGAGAAGGGATCGATGGGAGAAAGACAGACTTTTCAGCCCCTGACCAGGGAAGACAGAATAACCGTCGTGATCTACCGGGCGGGTATCGTCCTGTCGGCGCTCATCCTTTCCGCTCTGGCGTTTCTGATGACGGCGGCGTCTTCGGTCCCCGGCGAACCGAACAGCCTCCCGGCAGCGGATGTCCTTGCGTATGCTCTCTATGCATCGACCGGTATGAGCGTCTTCTTCATCCACCTCTATGTGGGAACGTTCAAGAAATTCCTGACAGGTCTTTATCTCGCTAGTCTCGGCTGTCTCGTCGTGCTGCTCGTCATCGGAAAGGGTTCCCTGTCCGGCGCCCTTGAGCGCAGCTCGTACTCACTGCTGCTCCTTTTGCCGCTTTCCGGATGCCTGGGGTTCGTGACAGCGAAGGAGGCGTTCTGCTTCCGGCTCGTCGAGGGATACCTCCTTGCCGTGATCATGCCGGCCTGCCTCCTCCTGGCCTCGGGCGGCATGCTGACGGGCAGGGCGTCGTCCATCGCGCTCGTCATGATCGCCGCGCTCCTGGTCCTCTTCACGATTCGCAAGGTCTTCATGCCCATCGCCTATGATATCGGTGACAAGACGGCCTATCGATAGAACGCCGATCGGCGTCGTGGCTTCGAGCCCTTCGTACAGTCAGTCCTTCATCAGAAAATCTGCTGCGCACCTCTTTGGCTCAGGCCATGGTCCCCTCTGCCAGGTCGGCGGGAAGCCGTACCGGAGGGGGAGCGGAAACTCCACTCGGAAGACCGTGCCGTTCCACGGCGTTTGTCATTGCCCCGCCAATCTCCTCAGCGCTTGCTCATGTTCGACAGCCCCCGTCGTCGCGAGTCGCGAGAACGACACTGGACAGACGCTCCGGCCAAAGGCTGTCAATTGACGATCACCGGAGCCTAAAAGCATCTTTCCCATGATGCCAAAGGCCGAAAGGTCTGTCCTAAGATACCGGGAAGAAGCGAGAGCATCGGGAACGAGACAGGCAGTCAAGGGAGACGGGCCTCAGACTGCCGTTGCGGCGAAAAGGGGCTGCCGGGAAAGACCTTTTTGCCCTTGAAATCAGCAGGATGTTCTGCTATCATGTGCGGGCTTATAGGAAGCACATGCAGAAGGCGGACCTCACAACCAGAGCGGTCGCGGGTTTCATCGATCTCCTCATCGTCATCGGGCTTGCCCGCCTGCCTGACGTCATCGGGTTCCTCTCAGCATCGGGATACATTCTTGTCCGCGACGGCCTGTTCCGGGCACAGAGCGTCGGAAAGAAACTGATTGGAATCCGCATCGTCCCGACGGACGGACCCGGGACCGTGGCGTCGTTCCGGGAGTCCCTCCTTCGCAACGCAACGCTTGCGTCGGCATTTCTGCTCTTCCACGTTCCCTATGCGGGCTGGGTCCTTTGCCCTCTGGTGGTCGGCATCGAGGCGCTCACAGCCCTGGGTGACGACCGGGGCATGCGAATCGGCGACCTCATTGCGCGGACCTGGGCGGTCACCGCCGAGACCCCGGGGTCCACGGAGGGTTCTGATGCCGGAGCATCGACAACCGGCGGTGACTCGCGGGACAACGGTTGACGGAGCGGCGGGGGAGCATTCGGTCATTAAGTCCAGCCGCGCGGCAACGATCATTTCTTCCGTCTTGATATCGTGAAAGGAGTTTCTTCGGATTATGTTCATCAATGCGATCATGGGATGGTTCTCGAACGACATGGCCATCGACCTGGGGACCGCCAACACGCTCGTCTACGTCAAGGGCCGCGGCATCGTGTGCAACGAGCCGTCGGTGGTGGCAAAATCCACCAAGACCGGCAAGGTCCTGGCCGTGGGCGCCGAGGCCAAGAAGATGCTAGGCCGAACCCCCGGTGACATCCAGACGATCCGGCCCATCAAGGACGGCGTGATCTCGGACTTCGACGCCACAGGCGAGATGCTCCGCTACTTTATCCAGCGCGTGCACAACCGCAAGTCCTTCATGCGTCCGCGGGTCGTCATCGGAGTGCCCACGGGCATCACCCAGGTGGAGCAGCGCGCCGTGAAGGATGCGGCGCTCTCGTCCGGCGGCCGCGAGGTCTACCTGATCGAGGAACCGGTGGCGGCGGCTATCGGTACGGGCCTGCCCATCTCCGAGCCCTCCGGCAACATGATCGTCGACATCGGCGGCGGAACAACAGACATCGCTGTCATCTCCATGGACGGCGTGGTCTATTCAAAAGCCATCCGCGTTGGCGGCGACAAGATGGACGAGGCGATCATCAACTACATCAAGCGCAAATACAACCTCCTGATCGGCGAGATGATGGCAGAGCAGATCAAGATCGAGCTGGGATCGGCTTACAAGTTCGACGGCAGCCGCATGACCATGGAGATCAAGGGCCGCGACCTCGTTTCGGGCATCCCCAAAACGCTCATCCTTGATGACGACGAGGTGCGCGAATCGCTCGCCGAACCAGTGAGCCAGATCCTGAACGCGATCAAGCTTGCCCTGGAGAATACGCCGCCCGAGCTGTCCGCGGACATTGTGGACAAGGGGATCGTGCTCGCAGGCGGCGGCGCCCTCCTCAAGGGCCTCGATATCTATCTTCGCGAGGAGACGTCGCTTCCCATCATTATCGCCGAGGACCCGCTCATGTGCGTAGCGCTCGGCGCAGGTCGCGTGCTCGACGACATCGACGTCCTCAAGAAGGTCATGATGTAGCCGGGGGACCGGATTCGCAATGCCCGGGTTCATCGACAAGAACAGAAGATACCTCGTTGTTCTCGCCGTCTTTCTCATCCTCTTCTGGCTGCTCACCCTCCAGGTGAAGGCGGGGCGGTTCACCGTCCTCGAGCGGCCCGTGCTGGCCGTCTCGGGGTTCTTCGAACGCATCATCGCGGGAACGTACGATGGCACAGCCTCGGTCGTGCAGGGCTACGTGCTCCTCGTCAAAACAGAACGCGAGAATCGCCACCTGCAGGACGAGATCGGCAGGCTCCGGCTCGAGAACCAGATGACCGCCGAGATCCAGCAGGAGAACGAACGGCTCCGCGCAGCCATCGGGTTCGAGAAATTGAACCCGCCGCATTCCGTCTTGGCCGAGGTCATCGCCCGGGAGTCATCGCCAGCCTCGGTCACTTGCACGGTGAACAAAGGTTCGTCTTCGGGCGTGGAGCGCGACCTGCCGGTGATCACGTCTGACGGCATCGTGGGACGTGTGCAGGCTGTCCTGCCCGGCACCGCAAAGGTCATGCTGATCACGGACCCCGGGAGCACCATTGCGGTGCGGGTTCAGCGCAACCGCGAGGAGGGGCTCCTGGAAGGCAAGCTTGACCGTTGTGCCCTGAAATACGTCTCCTACTACATAGACGTGCAGCAAGGCGACGTGCTCGTCTCCTCAGGCCTCGACGGCTTCTATCCCAAGGGTCTGCCGGTGGCCATTGTGACTTCGGTTCGTAAACACGAGTCAAGCTCCTTCCAGACCGTCTACGCCGACCCGATCGCAAAGCTTTCCCGCCTTGAGGAAGTGCTGGTGTTCCGGAAATGAAACCCGCAGCCTATATCGGCATCCTTCTGCTGCTCCTTCCGCTCCAGGCGAGTCTGCTCGCCCCGCTTTCGCGCATCGGACTAGCACCGGACCTCGGTATGGCCGTCCTGTTCGTGATCGGCCTGCTCACGACACCCGTGGAAGCGGCATTCGCCGGGATCGCCATCGGTCTCCTGCAGGACGCCGGGTCGGCGAGCCTCTTGGGTCTGTCCGGCCTGACGCTCGGCATCGTGGGGCTCGTGACCGGCCTGCTCGGGCAGCGGATGCTCGATATCCAGAGCTCCTCGAACGTGGTCTTTCTTGCAGTCTTCAGCCTCACCGGCTCGCTCCTCACCGTGCTGTTCCTCGATGTTCTTTACGGCGGCTTTCCGGTCCTCGGTCCCTTCTTCGTCCGCATGGTCCCCCGCGCGGCAGCCACTGCGTTCACCGGCCTCTTGATCCTCCGGTTCTCCACGCGCCGCAGCGTCCTTCCCATGATCCGGCGCCGGGAACTCCAGAAGGAGCGTTAGGATGGAGCCGAACAGCCCTGCACAGGTCCAGAGCCGTCTTCCCCTGCTGGCGGGATTCATCATTCTTTTCGCCGTGATGCTCTTCTTCCGCCTCTGGTACCTCCAGGTGATCAAGGGCGCCTACTACCAGGAACAGGCAGAGAGCAACCGGATCCGACCGGTGAAGATCCGTCCGCCGCGTGGCATCTTCTACGACCGCAAGGGCCGGCCCCTGGTAGAGAACGTCCTCACCTTCGACATCTCCATCGTGCCGGAGGATACGGCCGACCTCGATGGGACGATAGCGGCGCTCGCGCCCATTGTGAAGATGAAACCCGAGGAGGTGAGCAAGCTCATCGCCGCCGCGGAGCTCGTCCGCGGCAAGTACGAACCGATCAAGATCCGGGAAGAGGCCCCCTGGGACGAGGTCGCCTATGTGGAGGCAAGGCAGGACGTCCTGCCCGGCGTGATCGTCGAACCCGAGCACCGGCGGCACTATCCCTACGGCGACATGGCATCGCACCAGTTCGGCTACATCGGCAAGGTGACGCAGACCCAGAAGAAACAGGAACAAGCCGATACCGGCCTGCTCGTCGGACAGGGTGGCCTGGAGAAGACCTACGACAAGCTGCTCCGCGGTGTCGCCGGCAGGCGCATGATTCAAGTGAACGCTGCGGGACGGAAGGTAAAAGACCTGGGCATCGAGGAACCGAAGCCCGGCACGGACCTCTATCTCACCATTGACCTCGACGTTCAACGTGCAGCAGAGGAAGCGCTGGGCGACCGTGCCGGCGCTGTTGTCGCCATGGACCCCAACACCGGGGAGGTTCTGGCCTTGGCGAGCCATCCGACCTATGATCCGAACCTCTTCCCCCGCGGCATTACGCCCAAGGACTGGGTCAGGCTCTCGAACGATCCATCCCATCCGCTGTACAACCGGGCCATCCAGAGCGTGTCCCCGCCGGGATCCACGTTCAAGGTGGTCGTGTCATTGGCCGGCCTTTCACTGGGCGTCATCGACGTGCACGACAAGGTCTCGTGCAAAGGGTTCATAACCAGCGGCAGAAAGTCCTTCCGCTGCTGGAAGAAGGGGGGCCACGGAACGATTTCCTTCCACGACGGCCTCGTGGAGTCCTGCGACGTCTATTTCTACACCATGGGCGACCGCATCGGGTTCGACCGCATCGCGGAGTTCGCCCGTGACCTAGGACTGGGTTCGACGACGGGCATCCAGCTGGCCGACGAAAAGAAGGGCCTGGTCCCGACCTCGGCATGGAAGCAGGAGAAGGTCCACGAGCCCTGGTATCCGGCGGACAACTACATGAACTCCATCGGCCAGGGCTTCATGCTCGTCAGTCCTATCCAGAACTGCCAGCTCATCAGCGCCGTTGCCAACGGCGGCGTTTTCTACCAGCCCCAGATCCTGAAGCGGACGCGGAACCGTGAGACCGGCGAGGAGCGGACCTACCCATCCGTGAAAAAACGCATCTTCCCGATAAATGATGCCGTCCTCAATGAGGTGCGGAGCGCTCTCATCGGCGTCACGACCGAACCGGGCGGAACGGCGCACGGGGCAGCAACACCGCTCGGCACCGTGGCCGGCAAGACCGGTACGGCGCAGGTCATCGCCCAGAAGATCGCGGGCCAGCGGCTCAGCCAGTCCACGCAGGACCATGCCTGGTTCATCGGCTATGCACCGGCGGAGCATCCGAAGATCGCCGTGGCGGTGCTCGTCGAACACGGCGGCCACGGCGGCGCGGCTGCGGCGCCCGTGGCGAAGAAGGTCATCGAGGAGTATCTCCGGAATGCTGAAACGACGACTAATCCATAACATGCCCTGGGGCACGGTGACCCTCATCATCGGCATCGCGCTCATCGGACTGTCCGCCGTCTACAGCGCCACGTACACCCAGCACGGCCCCTCATCCCTCTTCACCAAGCAGGTGATCTGGGTGCTCATCGGCCTTGCCGTCATGTTCTGCGCGCTCTTGCCGGACTACCACACCGTGGGCCGCTACGCCTACGTGCTCTGGATCCTGTCGGTCCTGGCGCTCATCCTCGTTGCCGTCATGGGCAGGACCGGCATGGGCGCCCAGCGCTGGCTCCCTCTGGGACCTTTCCAGTTCCAGCCTTCGGAGCTTGCCAAGCTCTCGCTCGTCCTCGCCCTTGCCCGGTACTATGCCGAGGACCCTCGGAGCAGCGGCTATGACCTCCGGGACCTGGCAGTTCCGGCGATCCTGGTCGTCATCCCCCTTGTGCTCGTGCTGAAGCAGCCGGACCTCGGCACAGCGCTCATGCTGGCTTTCACCGCGACACTGCTCACCGTGCTGGCGGGCATCCGTTTCCGGGCCGTTGTCGCCGTCGCGCTCATCGGCGCCGTTGTGGCGTCGGTCGTCTTCCTCGTGCCGCCGGTGCGGCACAAGATCTGGACCTCCCTGAAGCCGTACCAGCAGAAACGGATCAAGGCCTTCATTGATCCGGCGTCGGACCCCCTGGGCAGCGGCTACCACGCAACGCAGTCCAAGATCGCCGTTGGGTCGGGCCAGACCACGGGCAAGGGGTTCCGGCAGGGCACCCAGAGCCAGATGGCCTTCCTGCCCGAACGCCATACGGACTTCATCTTCGCGGTCTTCGCCGAGGAGCACGGCTTCATCGGCTCGAGCCTGCTCGTCATCCTCTATGTAAGCTTTCTGCTCGTCGGGGTGGAGGCGGCCAAGAGCGCCAAGGACAAGATGGGCGCGCTCATGGCAGGCGGGATCGTTTCGATGCTCGCGCTCTATGTCTGCATCAACATCGGGATGGCCGTCGGCATCCTTCCGGTTGTCGGCGTCCCCCTGCCCCTCGTGAGCTACGGCGGCACGTCCATCATCACCACCTTCCTTGCCATCGGTCTGCTCTTGAACATCCGGTCGCGGCGGTTTATGCTGTTCTACTAGAATCAGTGATCAGTGATGAGTCACCGGTGATCTTGGCGGGCGCCGCTGGATCGCTCAATTGCTCAATCACCCAATCACGTAATCACTCAATCACCCAAGGACCCCATGTACGAAGATTTCCTCCCGCTTGTCGCCAAGCCTGCCCGCTACATCGACTCCGAGGTCAATGTGGTGCGCAAGAACCCTGCGTCGGTGCGGACGAAGGTCTGCCTGCTTTTCCCCGACACCTATGAGGTCGGCATGTCCCACCTCGGCCTCCGCATCCTCTACCACATCATCAACACCAGATCGGACGCGGTCTGCGAGCGCGTCTTCTCGCCGTGGACGGACTATGAGGCCCTGCTCCGGGCGTCGGGCCGGAAACTCACAAGCCTCGAATCGAATCTTCCGCTTGCGTCCTTCGACATCATCGGCGTGACGCTCCAGTATGAGCTTTCCTATTCGAACATCCTGACCGCCCTCGACCTCGGCGGGATCCCCCGCCGCGCAGCAGACCGGACCGACAGCCATCCTGTCGTCGTTGCCGGCGGGCCCTGCGCTGTGAACCCGGAACCTCTCGCTGCCTTCATTGACGCCTTTTTTATCGGTGAAGCGGAAGAGGCCGTCCATGAGCTTATCGATCTCCGACAGCAGCACGGCACGCGGCGAAAGCTTCTCGATGCGCTGGCAAAACGAGACGGCTTCTACGTCCCTGCGCTCGGCAGGGCCGCGGTCCGCAGGCGCTACCTTCGGGACATCGAATCGTCGCCCTATCCCGAACGGCCGCTCCTGCCACTCATGAAACCCGTACACGACCGCATTGCGGTGGAGGTCGCGCGCGGCTGCCTGCGGGGCTGCCGGTTCTGCCAGGCAGGGGTCATCTATCGGCCGTACCGCGAGCGAAGCCCCGAAACGGTGAAAGGACTGCTCCAGAGCTCGCTTGCCTGCACCGGCTACGAAGAGCTCTCTCTTGCGTCGCTCAGCTCGGGCGACTACTCGGAGATCGAACCGCTCGTCACGTCGCTCCTGGAGCAGTACCGCGACAGCCACGTTTCGGTCTCGCTGCCGTCTCTCCGCGTCGGCACCCTCACGCCGCCCATGATCCGTGCCATCGCAGGTACTCGCAAGACCGGTTTCACCCTTGCGCCCGAGGCCGGAACCGAGCGGCTCCGCCGGGTGATCAACAAGCCGGTGAGCGACCTTGACCTGATGGACGCGGCTGAGACGATCTTCGCGAACGGCTGGAGCGTCCTCAAGCTCTATTTCATGATCGGGCTTCCGACGGAGACCGATGATGATCTGGACGGCATCGTCCGACTGGCAAACGACCTGCTGGCCAGGGGCAAGCGCATATCGAAGCGACATGTGAAGCTGAACGTGAGCGTCTCGACCTTCGTTCCGAAGCCGCACACGGCCTTTCAGTGGATGGGTCAGATCTCACTGGACGAGGTGAGGAGAAAGCAGGCTTATCTTGAGAACAGGCTCAGGAACCGCGGCATCGCGCTCAAGGCCCATCACCCCGAGACGAGCCTCCTGGAAGCAGCCTTCGCCCGCGGGGATGCAGCTCTCGGCAGGGTCATCGAGAAGGCCGTTGACCTCGGGTGCCGCATGGACGGCTGGTCGGAGTGCTTTGACTTTGCAAAGTGGACGGCAGCATTTGAGGCCTGCGGCGTCGACCTGGCGGCCATGGCCGGCAGGACCTTCGGCCTCGATGAGGAGCTTCCCTGGGACCACGTGAAGGTCGGTGTGACAAAGGCTTTCCTGAAGCGCGAATACCGGCGTGCAGCGGAGGCTGTCATCACGGAGAACTGCAGGACCGCCTGCGAACAGTGCGGCATCGGGTGCCGGGACGGCGGAACGACGGCTCTCGGACGGCCGGCGGCTCCGGGAACGGAACCCCCTGCGCCTGCCCCTGCCCGGAGCGCTCCGGCGGCGCTGCCGGAGCTTACAACGCGCATCAGGATGCGCTTCTCCCGCACCGGACGCATCCGTTTCCTTTCCCATCTCGACTTCATGACCCTCTTCCACCGGACCGTTGTCCGCGCAGGCATCCCGGTCGCCTTCACCCGGGGTTTCAACCCCCACCCGAAGATCGCCTTCGGACCGGCACTGTCAGTGGGGATGGAGAGCGAGGCCGAATACGTCGATATGGAGGCCGATCCCTTCGTGGATCTTCTCCAGATGACGCGGGACCTGAACGACGCGCTGCCCGAGGGCATCCGCATCCTCGAGACCGGCGCCATCCCGAAGAAGGCCCCTTCCCTTTCCGGAAGCATCAGCCGCTACGCCTATCTTGTCACCGCTCCGGAAAAAGAGGCAGGGGACCTTGAGTCGCGCATCAGCGAGTTCGTGGCGCGGAACGCAGTCGTCGTGGAGAGGGACGGAATGCAGAAAGACATCCGGCCGGGCATCGAGTCTGTCTCGCGAAAGGGCACGGCACTCCTGGAGATCATTCTCCAGGACAAGGACCAGATGAAGCCCCGCATCCAGGATGTGATCGAGCAGCTCTTCGGCATCGGACGGGACCGGGCGCTCCTGTTCGGCATCAAACGGACGGCCATGTTCACGGGAGAGCAGGGTAGCTGGAAAAGTCCGATGGATGTGGCTTGATCCGCGACGTGGTCTTGACCCGTGGGCGCGAGCAACAGAGACACCAACGTACCAGAAAGATCGCGCGCGCTTCCCGCTCCAGCACCTTCCGCCGCTCCTTATCCCCCACGGGACCTCTCCCTTCCTTACTCCAAGTGAGCTCCTCCCTGAGAAGTCGGCTTAGATGTCCCTCGTCAGGTACTTTTCCCCTGCGTGTCCGTTTTTGACTTAATTGACAGTGGGTGTCGCCGGCGTAATAGTAAAAGTAGAACCATGTTGTACCAGGGAGGTTGTCGTGAAAAACCTTCGAGAATTGCTGAGAATTCGGGTTAGAGCATCCCTCATAGCAATTGCTGTGATCACAAGCCTCGCCGTGGTGAGCTGCGGAGGATACGGGGGCCGAGGCGGTTACATGACAGCAGCAACGCCGGGCCCGGGGGTGTTCAACCTTTCGATGCCCGCCAATGGGGCTTCGGGAGTGGGAACGACGCCGACGCTCACATGGACCGCATCCCTCTACGCGACAAGCTACACGGTGGAGCTCAGCACATCGAACACATTCAGCCCGCTCGCTATCAGCCCTGCTCCCGTCGAAGCATCGACGACCTACGCCGTTACCGCGCCGCTCGCTGCAGGTACCTATTTTTGGCGGGTAATAGCGAACAATGCCAACGGGATGTACACGTCGCCGACGTTTACGTTCGCAACCTGACGTAGGACCTGACAACGTGGTGCTGTTCCCGGCAGGTGATGGTCTTCCGGTGCTATAGTTTATGTATGTAGAAAGGAGGCGATCTCCATGAAGCGGGTCGTACGGAAAAGCAGGAGAACGCCCGAGCGGTCATCCTGCGCTCCGACGGCTGATCATCACTTTGCACTCCCGTTCCCGTCAAGGAGCTCGCGCACTTTGCCGAGGAGCGCCGGGGGCGAGACGGGCTTCGAAAGGAAGGCCGCTCCCCTTTCGAGGATCCCTCCGGTCGTCACGATGTCGGCGGTGTAGCCGCTCACGAAGATCGCCTTGATATCTGGCCGTTCTCGCTGTATCCAGGCGTGGACGTCCCTACCGTTCTTTTTCGGCATGATTACATCGAGCAGCAGGAGCTGAATGCTTGCCCGGTGCTCGCAGTACCGCTCGATCGCCTCCTCCCCATCCTTTGCCTCGATCACCCGGTAGCCGCCCCGTTCGAGGACTTTCTTCATCAGCGCACGTACTGCCTCCTCATCCTCCACGAGCAGAATGGTCTCGTTGCCGCCGCCCGGCTCGGCTTCCCCCATGGGACGTAAGGGCACCGCATCACCTTCCACAAGGGGCAGATAGATGTCGAAGCGCGTTCCGCTGCCCGGTTCGCTCTCGCAAGCGATGTAGCCGTTGTGCTGCTTCACGATGCCGTAGACGATGGAGAGGCCGAGCCCTGTGCCCTTGCCGGTGGCCTTGGTCGTGAAGAAGGGCTCGAAGATCCGCGCCTTGATGCTGTCATCGAAGCCCACGCCGGTGTCCGTGACCGTGATGCGGGCATAGTCTCCCACTTTCCCGAACCCCCGGGATTGGATGAATTCCCGGTCAAGGTGCCGCGTGCCGGTGGTGATCGTCAGGCACCCCCCGCCCGGCATGGCGTCCTTCGCGTTGGTAGCAAGATTCATGAGCACCTGTTCAAAATGGCCTACATCTGCCATGACGACCAGCTCCTCGTCCTCCATACGAAACCGGATATCCACATCTTCTCCGATGATGCGCCGGAGCAGGCGCCCCATATTGCCGATCACCTCATTCACGTTGACCGCACAGGGGCAGAGCGACTGCTTCCTGCCGAAG
>JBAIYC010000119.1:0-5834 GCA_037916085.1 Nitrospirota bacterium
GGAAGCCAACTATGAAGGCAGCGTGTCGGGAACCATGATGATAGCAAAGGCCCCCCAGACAATCACATTCAACGCTCTTGCCGCAAGGACCTATGGGGATGAGACGCCGTACCTGCTCTTTGCTTCCGTGTCCAGCGGCCTTACCCCTTCCTATATGAGCTCCAATCCCGCAGTCGCGGTCGTCAACGGGAACCAGGTGACGACCAGGGGCACGGGCACAACGACCATGACGGCCATGCAGGCGGGAGACCGGAACCATCTGCCGGCTGATCCCGTGCCGCAGGTGCTGACGGTAAAAAGGGGATCTGCCTGGGTCGCTCTGGGCGGTCTCGATTCGTTCTATATCTATGACGGAAGGCCCAAGCGCGCCCTGGTCACCACAAGTCCTGAAGGTTTGAACGTGAGCATTACCTATAACGGCGGTTCCGCGGCGCCCGCAGACGCCGGACGCTACCGGGTGTCTGCCACCGTCCGGGATCCGAATTACGAGGGGACGGCTTCGGGAATGCTCACCATCAAGGCGGCGTCACAGGAGATCCAATTCCCCGCGTTGAAGATACGCACCGTGGGGGAAGGGCCGTTCGATATCCCTGTCTTTGTGTCCAGCGGCCTCGCTGCTTCGTGCACGAGTTCCGATCCCTCGGTCGCCACGGTCACGGGCAACACGGTGACGATCACCGGACCGGGCACCGCGACCATCACCGCGAATCAAACAGGGAACCGCAATTATCAGTCTGCGGAACCGGTGAATCGGCTGCTGGTCGTCCGCAGCAAACAACCTCATGTCGTCGTGTTCCCTATTGAGAACCTGAGCGGGAGGCCGGCACCCCTGAATGAAATCCGTCAGGCGGTCATTGAGGGACTGGCCCACCAGGGCGCGGCTGTGCTCGATGACGGGGAGATGCAGCAGTTCATGGCGAGACACCGCGTGCGCTATACCGGAGGAGTCGATACGGTCACGGCAAAAGCATGGAAGGACGAGGCCGGGATGGAGGCCGTGTTCATTGCATCTCTTGACCAGTATGAGGATTCCGAAGTGCCGAAGATCGCCCTCACCTGCCGTCTGGTGACGACGGGGGACACGCCGTACATCCTGTGGATGGAGAACGTCGATCTTTCAGGCGACGATTCACCCGGTCTGTTCGGCGTGGGGTTGATAGACAAGATCACTAAGCTCCAGGAGAAGGCCATCAGGCAGGTTTTCGCCTCCCTGGCAACATTCTACGCGGACAAACCGGCCCCGGACAGGGGTGCGGTCGCAGGGGCATTCGGGCCGAAGGCGTCTCACGAGAACTCGTTCTTTGCTTCCGACAGGACCTACACGGTCGCCGTCATGCCCTTCTATAACAGGAGCAAGAGCTCACGGGCGGGCGAGGTCCTTGCCCTGCGGTTCGTCAGCCAGTTGGTCAAGAACAAGGCCTTCCAGGTCATGGAACCGGGCGTTGTCCGGCAGAAGCTCCTGAACTACCGGATGATCATGATTGATGGCCCTTCCAAGGCGGATATGAAGAGTTTCTTCATCAACCTGGAAACCGACCTGATCGTGGTTGGGCGGATCCTGGACTATGAGGAAGGAAAAGTGAAGATGGAATTCGACGTCCAGGTCTACGGTCGGAACAACAGCTCGGCCGTCTGGTCCTCATGGAGTTACAGTCGCGGGAACGAAGCTGTCGTAGTATTCGACTGGAAACGGGTGAACAGTGCCGGCGCGCTGGCATCGAAAATGGTGCAGTCCATCGTTCAAGATATCACAACGAGATAAAAATTACGAGGAGGTAAGGCTTTGATGAAAGCACTACAGGGAGTATTGGGTTTTATCGCTGTTCTGACAATAGCGGCAACAGGCAGCACGGCACCGGCCGTGAAGGCGCCGCAGCCTGTTGTCAGCCGGGGCACGGGAACCGGTCCGGCATCCGAGGGGCCGGCGATCACCGTGAAGGTGCCGCTGTTTGCAGCCAACGCCGATACGGTTCCCCTTGCCGCGGTCAACGATGACGTGGTCACTCTGGGGGATCTCACGGCTGCGCTCGCTTCCGCCCATGAAGAGCGCGACCCCGCGAAGAAGGAAAGCGGCGGAAAGATTGAGTATCATCAAATACTCGACCGGCTCATCAATGTGCGGCTCGTCGTCCAGGAGGCCGTCCGGATCGGGTTCGACGAACTGCCTGAATTCAAGTCCGCCGTGGAGGACTATTCCACCAACGCGCTCGCGGAACAGCTGATGAGAGAGGTCACGAAGGACGTGAAGGCCGATCCGGCCGCAGTGGAGAAACTCTACAAAGAGATGGCGGTAGAGTGGAAAATCAAGTCGCTCTTTTTCGAAAAAGAGGACGACGCCAAGGGCATGGCTGCAGCCCTGAAAGCGGGATCGAGCTATGACGAACTGGCAAAGAAAGCTGTTGCCGAGAAAAAGGCAAAGAGCCTGGATGAAGGCAGCTTTGTGCGCCCCAGGGACCTGTCGCCTCACATCATGGAGACGGTCGCTACGATGGAGACCGGCTCTGTGAGTCCGATCGTCAAGGTCCAGTCGGGGAAAACCACGGGCTTCACGATCATGAAGCTGGAGGAGAAGCGCTATCCCGAGAACCCGGCGCTGCGGGAGCAGGCGGAGCAGTCCGCGCTGGCCGCGGGCAGAACCCGTGCATGGAACGAGTATAAGACCTCTCTCGTGACGAAATGGGTCAAGATTCACGACAAGACCGTGAAGGGGCTCGACTATGACGCGAATTTCAAGAAATTCCCGGACATGCTGAAGGACAAAAAGGTGGTCGCGGAGATCAAAGATGAAAAACCGATCACGGTCGGCGAGTTTACTGAGGAGCTTCTGAGCAAGCTTTGGCACGGACCGGAAGAAGCCGCTAAGGCGAAGAAGCTCAACAAACAGAAGCTCCCGACCCTGTTCCTGATGATCGGCAAGCGAGTAATCGCCAGAGATGTAAAGGACCGGGGGTTTCCCGCAAGCGATGAATACGTGAAGGGACTCAGGGCGTTCAAGGACAAGACCCTCTTCGGGCTCTTCGTGGAACGGGTTGTTTTCCCTGACGTGAAAGTGGCGGAAAAGGACCTGACGTCCTACTTCGAGGCCCATCAGAATGAGTATCAGTACCCGGAAATGATGAAGCTGTCCAGCCTCGCCTTCATGACCAAGCGGGACGCCGAGTCCGCAATCAAGACTCTGAAAAAAGGATCCGATATCAACTGGGTGAGAAGCAACGCAGAAGGAATCGTGGCGCCGGAGGAGGAGGATCCGTTCACCGCCCTGAGCTCCAAAATCCTGTCTCTGAACAGCCTGTCGCCCGGCATGGCCAAGGCAATCGCCGGGGGCCGTGCGGGAGAGTACCGGATCTATGACGGGGGTGAAGAACGCTATTACGTGCTGTCCATCGAGGACGCCATCCCCGCCCGGCCGCAGCCCTACGAGGAAGTGAAGGGATCGGTTTCGGAAAAGGTGTTCAACGAGAAGTTCGTCCAGGCGATGGAGGACTGGTTCAGGAAGCTGCGATCTGCCAGCTCGGTCAAAATCTATCTTTCCGATACGGGAAAATAACCGAGAAATATACTCTTATCAGGAGAAATTCGATGCGCAACCGTTTGAAAAGAATAGCGATCAGTATTGCAGGAGTAATCATCCTCCTGTGCGCCGTCCTCTCTGCCGGCATCGGGACGGCGGCGCAGAAACCCGCACGCAAGGATTGTCTGGACTGCCACACCAAATTCGCGGACAAGTACCTTGGCATGAAGAATGTTCACGTGATCGTGAAAGAAAAAAAATGCGAGGAATGCCATCTCCGGCACGGCCTTGTCGCCAAGCTGATCCTCAAGAAGATGGGAAACGACCTCTGCACGACCTGTCACACGAAGGAAAAGATGGGCATGAAGCCGAACGTGCATACCGCCCTGCAGTCGGGAAAATGCACGAACTGCCACGATCCCCATGCTTCCCAGGCGAGTCACCTGCTCAAGGCGGAGGAAAAGGATCTCTGCTACCAGTGCCACAAGAAAGAGAACTATGAAAAGAAAACGGTCCACGCGGTCCTGAAAACCCAGGGATGCGGCGCCTGCCACCGCTCCCACAGCGCGGATCAGAAGGACCTTCTGATTAAGGCGGAGACGCCCCTTTGCCTGTCCTGCCATGACAGCGGCGGCTCCGCGTTCAAGAAGGCTCACGGAGGCTATCCGGTGCAGACGAAATCCTGCACGGTCTGCCATAATCCCCATTCCTCGGACCAGCCGAAGCTTTTGAAAGCGAGCGCGCACAACCCGGTCGTTTCGGCGAGCTGCGATATGTGCCACAATGCGCCGAACACGGACAAGGCGTTCGGGGTGAAGGAAAAGGCCGTAAGCACCCTCTGCGCCCAGTGTCATGACCTCGACTCGATGAAGGCGGGCAGTACCGTTGTGCACATGCCCTTCAAAGACGGGATGTGCGACCAGTGCCATAACCCCCACGTATCAGAAAACCCGAAACTCCTGAGCAAACGCGGGAACAAGCTCTGCTTCGACTGCCATGCGGACAAGGGAGCCAAGCTCACAAACAACCATGCGCCTGTTGTCGGCGAGAAAGGATGCCTTTCCTGCCATCTGCCCCATGCCTCCAAGAACGAACATCTGCTGACGGCAAAGGGCAGCGACCTGTGCTTCTCCTGCCATGTGAAGACGAAGGAGGCGCAAAAGGCGAAATACGGCCACTCGCCGTTCAAAGAGGCGATGTGCACCACCTGCCATAACCCGCATGGGTCGAACTTCCCGCTGATGTTCAACGGCCGGACAGACAAGACCTGCTATTCCTGCCACGCCGACAAGGAGACGGATTTTGCCCGAAAGACCATGCACAAACCGGTCAGGGACGGACAGTGTCAGGCGTGCCACGATCCCCACGGCGCGTCCCAGGAGAAGCTGCTCAAGCAAACAGGATCCAAGCTCTGCGAGCTGTGCCACAGCAGCCTGATGAAAGAGGTGAAAGGCAATACGGTCCATCCGCCCTTTGCAGGGGGCTCGTGCCAGGGCTGCCACGCGTCGCACGCAAGCGACATCGACGGAATGCTCGTCCAGGACCAGGGAACACTCTGTCTTTCCTGCCATGCGGACATGGGCAAGAAGATCAAATCGACCCCGGTTGTGCACAAACCCGTTGGGGCGGGCTCGTGCACGAAGTGCCACAGCCCCCACCAGGCGAAACTCGCCAAGCTTCTCCTGGCGCCGTCCCCGGATATGTGCCTGACCTGCCACAAGGACCTGAAGGAGCGGATGGACACGGAGAACAAGCACCAGCCGGCGGCAGGAGACTGCCTGACCTGCCACGCTCCGCACATGACGCAGGAGCCGCGGCTGCTGATTGACAAGGTCCCGACCATCTGCGGACAATGTCACGATGTGAAAGGGAATGCGTTCCAGAAGGCCCATATCTACATCGACGCGTCGGTCATGGACTGTAAAAGCTGTCATGATCCCCATGCGTCAAAGGACCCCAAGTTCTTCAAGACCAATGTACACGCCCCCTTTGCGGGGAGATCCTGCGATGAATGCCACATCGTGAAACCACAATAGAGGAGCACGTATGAACGGACGAATGACGATCATCCTATTGACCCTGTCGTTAATCTGCTTCGCCGGCCTCGCACCCCGGGCCGACGCGGCAAAAGCGGCGAAGCCAGCCGCGGCAGCGAAGACCGGCGGGGAGAGCGTGGAGAAGAAATTCCACCTGAAGCCGGGTGCCGAACAAAAAGTCTGTCTCACCTGCCATCCGCAATTCGAGGATGTGCTCAAAAGAAAGTTCATCCACACCCCCGTCAGGACGCCGGGGTGTGTGGCATGCCATAACCCCCACACGGCGA
>JBAIYC010000120.1:0-5034 GCA_037916085.1 Nitrospirota bacterium
CTTTTCCGACGAAGAGATCAATTTCTTCACGACCCTCGCCGGCATCCTCTCCAACACCATTCAGAACGAGAATCTCCAGACCGAGCTCCGGAAGATGAACGTCGAGCTCGAGCAGTGGGTCACCGAGAAGACCGAGGAACTCAGGGCATCGGAGGAGCGGTACCGCACCCTCGTGGAGAATTCCAATGAGGCCATCTTCGTGCTGTCCGAGGCGGGCGACATCGTCTTCGCGAACGAACATGCCGTGGGCCTCAGCGGCTTCGGAAAGTTCGATCTCTTGCACAAGAATCTGCAGGAGCTTCTCGCCGACCCAGCCCGGGTCCGTGCCCTCCTGTCGGAGACGGTCCAGGGCGGCCGGGCGCTTGCGCGGGCGGGGCTCAAGCGGGCCGACGGCGCAGAGGTGCCGGTGGAGGTGAGCTGCGTGGGCCTGACGCTCATCGGGAGGCGCTTCATCCAGTCCGTGGTCCGGGACATGTCTGCCTATGTGAGGATGGAGGAGCGGATCGCGGAGAAGGACCGGGAGATCGCGGAGCTGAGGAAGACAGCGCAGGTACGGTAACGGGAGAAGGCACCGGGGACCTGTGGCAAGGACGAAGTGATGCGGGCACGCGCCAGGGGCGGCGCATGCCTTGCTTTTTTTGTTCGAAGAGGGGCCTGACAGCAGCACGCTTGATGGCCGGGAATACCGGGCAAGCGGGCTTTAGGCCGCCTGCGATCCTCCCTTGGGGCCCTCGCTGACTGTTCCTCGGATGCCGCTGGGCGAAAGCCCGCTGCTACAGCCTGTTCAGCGTCACCCCGTTCCGTCGTGATGAAAAAGAGAGAGCGGCACCGAAAAGAACCGGGGCCGCTCTCTGTGGTCCTGCGGTGTTCGCGACGGACTACTTCGCCTTTACTTCGATCTCGGCCGCACGCGACTCATACTTCACGGTGACCTTTGCACCGACCTTCACGTCTCCCTTGATCTTCGTGTTGGCGTCCTTTGTCATTTCGAACTTCTCGCCGTTCTTGTCCACTACGATCACGTTGTCCTTGACCTCCAGGACCTTGCCGGTGAACTGATAGGTCTTTCCGGCGAACGCCATCGATGCGACCAGGACCAATGCCACTGCGATGCTCACAACCCGCTTCATAGAGACCCTCCTTCAGGAAATGGAATAATGGGGGGACTATAGCGAATCGCAGCAGTACTGTCAAGCTCTTCGCTAACGGCGTTTCCCGCTGCCTCCACCGAGGATCGAGCCCAGGACGCCGCGGATGATCTGCCGGCCGATCTGGCTGCCGATGGCATGGGCAGCGCTCTGTGCCATGGCGCCGAAGATCTTGGCCGCTTCGGACCGGGGCTCCGCTGGACTGCCGCGCCGGTTATCCTGCGGGGCGGTATCCGGTCTTGTCTGCTCTTCGCGGGCCTTAAGCTTCTCATAGGCGGACTCGCGGTCCACGGTTTTCTCGTAGTGGCCTGCGAGTACCGAGGACCTGAGAACGCCGGCACGCTCCTCTGGCGAAAGCGGTGTGAGCCGGCTCTGCGGCGGGTAGACCTGGGCGCGTTCCACCGGCGAGGGAACTCCCTTCTCGTCGAGCACCGATACGAGCGCCTCACCGACGCCGAGCTCCGTGATGACCTTCGCCACGTCCAGCCCCGGCGACGCGCGAAAGGTCTCTGCGGCGGCTCGGACCGCCTTCTGGTCTTTCGGAGTGAAGGCGCGAAGCGCATGCTGCACCCGGTTCCCGAGCTGTCCCAGCACGGTCTCCGGTATGTCCAGGGGGTTCTGGGTCACGAAGTAGACGCCCACGCCTTTTGAACGGATGAGCCGGATGACCTGCTCGATCTTGTCCTCGAGGGCCTTCGGTGCGTCCGAAAAAAGCAGATGGGCCTCGTCGAAGAAGAACACCAGTTTTGGCTTTTCCTGGTCACCCACCTCGGGGAGGGTCTCGTAGAGCTCTGAAAGCATCCAGAGCAGGAACGTCGCGTAAAGCGTCGGCGACTGCATGAGCTTGTCCGCCGCCAGGACATTGACGATACCGCCGCCCCGGGGATCGGTCTGAATGAGGTCGTTCAGGTCCAGCGCCGGCTCGCCGAAGAAAATGTCGCCGCCCTGTTCTCCGAGAGCGAGCAGGCCGCGTTGGATGGCGCCGATGCTTGCGGCCGAGATGTTGCCGTATCCGGTCTGGAACGCCGCTGCGTTCTCGCCGGCATACTGGACCATGGCACGGAGGTCTTTCAGGTCGAGCAGCAGGAGGCCTTTGTCATCGGCGAACTTGAAGATGAGGGTGAGAACGCCGCCCTGCACCTCGTTCAGGTTCAGGACGCGGCCAAGGAGCAGCGGGCCCATGTCCGAGATGGTGGCGCGTACCGGATGGCCTTGTCTGCCGAAAACGTCCCAAAAGACGGTGGGGCAGCCGGCGAAGGAGAAGTCCCCGCGGCCGAGCTGCTTCGCACGATCCGCGAGCTCGGGCCTGTCGCCGCCGGGAAGGGCGATGCCCGACAGGTCGCCTTTCACGTCGGCAAGGAAGACCGGGACGCCTGCCGCGCTGAACCGCTCGGCCAGGACGCGCAACGTGACCGTCTTGCCCGTGCCGGTCGCACCGGCAATGAGGCCGTGGCGGTTCGCCATCTGCGGCAGAAGGGAGATTTCGTTCTTCCCTCGAGCTACAGGAAGGACTGCTTGTTTCCGCGGCATGCTGCCTCCTTCAGGTGTGCGTATGTTCGGCGGAAGACGGACCGAATTATTCCCCAGGACGGGTCGATTGCAAGAGCTTTATGCCGGGCCGGTCATCTTCTTCTGCCGGTCCGCTGCGGCCTGATACGCATGTAGAGATGATACGCGCAGTCCGGACCGACCAGTCCGCGGGCTGCTTCGAGCGACAGGCGGATCCTGCCCTGCAGGATCAGGTCGCGATAGAACTGCCGGATCCGGGTCTCTTCAGCGGAGTCCCGCTTCACGACGTTCTTATGGCAGGCACGTGACAAGGCAGTCCCCGTTCCCTGTTCCGAAATCAGCATCGGCCGTTGTCGAACCGAGATGGATTGACGATGCATCTTCATCCTTTCCGGCACGAGATCGTCCTTGGCAGGGACAGCCACCAGTCCTGATGCCCGGGGGGATGACACCACTCCGTTCCAGAGGCCAGATCATATCGCGACCACGCGGTCCCGCCCCTGCTGTTTTGCAAGGTAGAGAGCCTCGTCCGCACGCCCCAGCAGAGTGCTGGCCCGCGCATCCTGTTCGCTCAGCGACGTCACACCGGCGCTTACGGTCACCCTGCTCTTCTGGGACCCGTTCGCGACCGTGCTGTCGCGTATCCTGCTGCAGATCCGCTCCGCGAGGCCTGCGGCATCGTCGAGCGTCGAACCGGGGGACGCGATGATGAACTCTTCGCCTCCGATCCTGCCCAAAAGATCATAGGCCCGGAGAGCGCCTTCCATCTCCCGGGAGGCCATCTGGAGAACCAGATCTCCGAATGCATGTCCGTAGGTGTCGTTCACCTTCTTGAAGTGGTCGATGTCGATCACGATCACCGAAAGGGGAAAGCCGGTCCTGACAGCGCGCTGGTATTCCTTCTCCAACTGCCCCATGATGTACCTGCGGTTCTTGAGCCCCGTCAGGTCGTCGGTGACGGCGATTTCGCGCAGCCGTGCCTGGGCCTCGTCCAGCCGCACTGTGAGCTTCCAGGTCAGGAAGTAGAGGATCGCCAGCAGGATGCCGATGGTAGTCGCTGAGTCGATGATGATCTGGTTTCGGTTGGTCCGCATCTGCGCCACAAGTCCATCCGCGGGCCGTATCACACTGATGCCTCCGCGGATGTCGCCGAGGGCGTATCCTTGCTGACGATGGCACTGGAGGCACGATGCTTCGACGATGAGGGGCTGCACATATCGGAAAACGGCTCTGCCGGTCTGCTCCTCGATCTTCCAGACCGTTCGTTCGCCTTTCTCGAAACGCTCCAGAGCATTTTGTTCAAACGCATCGGGACGGTTTTCGGGGTTCAGGTTCTTGAGACTGACCATGTGGAATGTGACGATGTTCTCGCGCCGGGCAAGATCGGAGATCTCCCTGGTCATGATGGCGGGATTGCGCAGGGTCAGGACCCTGCCGTCGGTTGCACGGATGTCAGGTTCGATGCCGAGCTTTCTGAGGAAGATGTTCGATTCAACGCCGGGCCGTTTCTCCACATACACCCCGCCGTACTGGGCGTTCCAATGGCGCGTGAGCACGATGAGGCTGGCAAAGGACTCGGCTTCCTGCTTGATGCTTTGCATCAGGAGTCTGTTGATGGTGAAATAGCGGAACGCGAAGATCGTGATGACCGAGATGGTCACCACGATGCTGATGGCGACGAGGAACATACGCACATCCCGGGTGTGCTCGAGGGGCTTGAGCCAGGTCCTCAATGTCATCGGTACCGGTCCTCTCCCGCTGTTCTGACCCCGCGTCTGCGAAGCGCCTTCCGTCCCCGCGTCGGGACGCATGTCTTTCCGGTCGGGCCCCCATCATACGGGCGGAGATGCTGATTCACGTCATGCCTTGCATCTGTTTCCGGAGAAGCAGCTCCAGCGCGGTCTTGCCGCCCTGGGCAAAGGCTTCCACGACGGACTGGCGCAGGTCCCGGAAACGCGCATGCGCCCGCATACGGGCATCCTCGATGACGGTCCAGCTCCCTTCGCGAACGAACCTGCGGTAGGCCTCCCGGCATTCGGGAAAGAGCGCCTTCCGGAAACCCTCGAGCAGACCTGCGAAGGCCGCCAGGCCACCGGCGTCGCGCCGGTCGGTGATGCGGCGCAAAGGTCCCGACTCCGCCGTGTCCGCGATGAGGTCCTGGAGGGCCCGCAGAAAGAGCTCGATCTTCCGGTCCTTTGCCGCGGCAAGCAGGTCCTTCCAGCCGGGCAAACGCTCTCGCGACTCCGAGAGCTCATGCCACAGCAGGATCTCTGCATAGGAGAGCGCCATCTGTTCTAACGCCACGGTAAAGGTCCGGTCCACAGCCTGGCCGGGGACGATCCCGGCCCGCTGAAAAGCATCGGCCAGGACCGATGGA
>JBAIYC010000121.1:0-3330 GCA_037916085.1 Nitrospirota bacterium
CTACGGCGCACCCGCTCGAACGGCGGATCGCGGCCTTCCGGCGATCATCGCACTTCAGCCAGCGGCGGCTCATCCGCGGCACGTCAAAGCGAAGGTCAGCAATCGTAGACCTTCGGACCCACGTCGGAGTTCCCGGCAACGGGGCCGAAGGTGTCATACTGCCGGTCATCCTGCCGCGGATTTCGTCATGCTCGCGTAAGCGGGAAAAAAAGTAAAAGGCCCCTGCAGATCTGCAGGGGCCTTGTTCGTTCGGGGGGGAGGAGCTACTTTGCGAGGAGCTTCCTCACGTAGAGCTGCTGCCCGATGGACAGGACGTTCGAGAGCGTGATGTAAAGCAGGAGCCCGGCCGGCAGCCAGGCGAAGAGGAAGATGAAGGCGATGTTCATGAACATCATCATCTTCTGCTGCTGCGGATCCACGGAGGTCGAGGTCATCTTCATGGTTGCGACCATGCTGACTCCCATGAGCACCGGAAGGATGTAGTAAGGGTCGTGGACCGAGAGGTCCTTGATCCAGAAGGAAATGAACGGCTGCTGCCGGAGCTCGATGGAGACGGACAGCACGTTATAGAGGGCCACGAAAAAGGGAAGCTGCAGCAGCATGGGCAGGCACCCGCCGAGCGGGTTCACCTTGTGTTCCTTGTAGAGCCGCATCATTTCCGCGTTCATCTTCTGCGGGTCCTTCTTGTATTTCTCCCGGAGCGCGTTCAGCTGAGGCTGCAGCGCCTTCATCTCTTCCATGGCCCGCGCGCTCTTGAGCGAGGGATAGAAGAGGAGAGCGCGCACGACGATGGTCAGCAGGATGATGGCGATGCCGTAGCTTCGCGTGATGGCGTGGAACTGCTGCATGAGCCAGAACATGGGACGCGCGAGGACCCCGAACCAGCCGTAGTCCACCATCTGTTCCAGGCCCTTGCCGAAGGACCTGAGGATATCGAGCTTCTTCGGGCCCGCGTAGAGCGTGAACCTGCGAGACGCCGCGTTCTCCTTGACGAGAAGCTCCGTGCTCACAAGGTCGCCGATCTCTTTGGGCGCTGCGGTCCTCTTCGTGATGATCACGCCGCCCGCCCCGCCGTCCATTAGCGCAGCGGTGAAGTACTTGTCCTCCTGGCCGAACCAGGAAACGGCGCCCGCCTGTTTGGACTCTCCCTTGATGCTTTCGACCTTCTCCTGGATGAGCTTGTTGTCCACGAGGGCGGCGATGCCCACGCGTCCGCTCGCGTTGGAGCTCACCTTGTCGGACATGCCGAAGTCCGTACCCAGGGCGAGGTTGTAGCCGTCCAGGCCCTTCGTGTCGATGGCAACGTCAACGGCGTAGCTGTCGTTGTGGAAGGTGAGCTTCTTCTCGATCTCGATGCCGCCGGGTCCGCTGTAGGCGAGCGTGACCGTCTGGGACGCGCGGTCCTTATCGAGCCGGACGGCATCGGCGCTGGCGCGGTAGTCGACGCCCGCCATGCGCGCGAGCTGCGAGTCGGAGGGAGTCAGCGTGAGGGGGGCCGTGATGTCCTCGGTCTTCACACCCTCATAGCGCGTGAAGAGCTCCACGTTCCCGAGCGGTTTTTTCGGGGCCTCAACCTTCTTCTCGCCGCTGAAGAGCTTCCGGAAGAACGGCATCACACCGACCTCGGACTTATCCGCCTCGCGGAAGTCCTTCAGTTCCCACTTCGTGATCACTCCGCCCGCAGTATTCAGGACCGCACGGTAGCGATCGGTCTCGACGGCGATGTCCCTTCCTGCGGTCGCAACAGCGATCTTCGCCGCGACTCCCGCGGAAAGCTGCTTCGCCGGCTCCGCGGCCCTCTGCGCTTCGGGCGCTTTTTGCTCCTGCTTCGGAGTCTCCCCGGCAGGCTGCTGGGGCGGTTGGGGACCGAAGAAGCGCAGATAGACAACGATGGCAAGCAATGAAAGGCCGATGGCCAGGATGTACCGTCTCGTTTCCATGGAACCTCCGAATCACTGACTTCAGCGTGCAGACTTCAAGAACGAATACTCACTACGGAGACACTGACGCACGGAGAACTTCAAGAACCTTTATCATTGTTGCAGCAGTGTGTATTGAACATGAGCGGATTCACGGCGAGACAGAATCAGTACTTCAATTTTGAGTGTCGTGCCGAGCGCTCGCCCTTCTCTGTGTCTCCGTGCCTCCGTGGTGAAAAAGGCCGTTCATTTCACCGGATCATATCCGCCGGGATGGAAGGGATGGCACTTCGCTATGCGGACCACCGTCATCCGGATTGCGGCGAGCACGGACTTCTTCTCGAAGGCTTCGATCGCATATTCGGAACAGGTGGGGACGAAGCGGCACGCAGGAGGGCAGAGAGGCGATACATAGCGCTTGTAAAAACGAAGGAATGCCAGGATCAGAGTCTTCACCGTGTGCTGCCTTTCGGTTCCGTGCCGAGGACCCGGGACTGTTGGAAGGCCCGGACCACCGCCCTGAGAATGTCGCCGAACTCCCGGTCAACGAGCTCCGGCCGCGCCACAAAGACCAGGTCGTACCCGCCTGCCTGGTCCCTTAAGACCCTCCCGATGCAGCTCCGAAGCCGACGCCTGAGGCGGTTCCGTCTGACCGCATTGCCCACTTTCTTGCCGACTGAAATGCCGACCCGGAAGTTCCCGGATCCGTTCTGCCTATAAAAAAGAGAAAGACCGTCTGTCGACAGCCTTTTGCCTTTCATGGTCGCTACGAATTCCGAATTTTTTCGAAGCCGCTCGCTCTTGCGGTAGTCGTAGGGCATGCGAGCACCGTTCGGAGCTAAACCGAGAGCTTCTTTCTCCCCTTGGCCCGACGACGGTTGATAGCCTTCCTGCCGCCCGGCGTGCTCATCCGTTCGCGGAAGCCCTGCAGCCGCTTCTGCTTCAGTTTGCTCTTTTGCGCAGTAGTTTCAGACATTTGACAACTCCTTTGGTGATTTTGGACAGGGGCGTATTATAATCGAAAGAAGAAATAAGTCAAGGAAAAAGCAGGGTATTACATCGTACCGAGCAAGAACGAGGAACGGAAGCAAGACGGCAGGGTAGTGATATGTATTTCTTCATCTATAGTCAGTCTTCTGGAAGAAGATGAACATGCGTCTGGGTGCTAAGGACAGTGTGAGACAGACAATTGCCGACCGCTGAAACCATATTTGCAGAATCCTGCACAGATGCAAGAACGTGACGGCAGAGGGCGTGGGTCTTTTGCATTCCCGCGAGTGACTAAAGCCCTTTTTGCAGACCTGCAAAGAGAATGAAGTGGCTGTTCTCCGGAAAATCAACCACTTCCGTTTTGGCACGGGGACTGCAGTATACTGGGCAAGGAAGCACGAAAAGGAGGGCTCGAAAATGA
>JBAIYC010000122.1:0-5144 GCA_037916085.1 Nitrospirota bacterium
TATCAGGTGAGCCTGAAGGGCAGGGATATCACGTTCCTCGACACCCCCGGCCACGAGGCCTTCACCGCCATGCGCGCTCGGGGCGCCAAGGTCACGGATATCGTGATCCTGGTCGTTGCCGCGGACGACGGCGTGATGCCGCAGACCCGGGAAGCTGTGAACCACGCCAAGGCGGCAGGTGTCCCGATTATCGTCGCCATCAACAAGATCGACAAGCCCGACGCCAAGCCGGACCGGATCAAGCAGGAACTGTCCGACCTGGAGCTCATCCCGGAGGATTGGGGAGGACAGACCATCTTCTGCGAGGTGTCGGCGAAGAAGAAGATCGGCATCGAGCATCTCCTCGAGATGATCCTGATCCAGGCCGATGTGCTCGAGCTCAAGGCCAATCCCGATAAGATGGCCAGAGGCACGATTATCGAGGCGAAGCTGGACAAGGGACGAGGACCCGTTGCCACAGTGCTCGTGCAGTCGGGGACGCTCAGGCAGGGAGACGTCTTCGTTTCGGGGACCATGTATGGCCGCGTGCGCGCGCTGAACAACGACAAGGGAGACCGGGTCGAGCTGGCTAGCCCTGCTGTCCCGGTCGAGGTGATCGGATTCTCCGGCGTTCCATCGGCGGGCGAGCGGTTCGTCGTGCTCGACGAGGAACGAAAGGCCAGGTCGGTCGCCGAATTCCGCACGAACAAGCAGCGGACCGCTGAGATGGCCGCCATGAAGAAGGTCACGCTCGAGGACCTGCACAGCCAGATCCAGGAAGGGACGGTCAAAGAGCTCAACATCGTCCTGAAGGCCGACGTGCAGGGCTCCGCGGGTGCGATCGTGGACGCCCTCGAGAAGCTGTCCACCCCGGCGGTCAAGCTGAAGGTCATCCATAGTTCCGTCGGCGCGGTCAATGAGACCGACGTGATGCTGGCGGCGGCCTCGAACGCCATCATCATCGGATTCAATATCCGCCCCGAACCCAAGGCGGCGGACATCGCGCAGCGGGAAGGCGTCGATATACGTCTCTATAACATCATTTACAACATTATCGACGATATCAAGGCAGCCATGGAAGGGCTCCTTGAACCGACGTTCAAGGAGAAGGTCCTGGGACGGGCGGAGGTCCGCCAAACGTTCCATGTGTCCAAGGTCGGCACCATCGCCGGATGCTATGTTCTTGACGGCGTCATGACGCGGCAGTCCGACGGTGTGCGGGTGCTTCGGGACAACGTCGTGATCTATGACGGGAAGCTCCATTCTCTGAAACGGTTCAAGGACGACGTCCGCGAGGTGCAGGCAGGTTATGAGTGCGGCCTCGGCATCGAAAACTTCAATGATATCAAGATAGGCGACATCATCGAAGCCTATACGGTGGAGAAGATCGCGGCGAAGCTCTGACGGGGCGGGCATGTTCATCGGCGTCTGCACCATCGAGATGCACATCCCGGAGAGCGGTTCCCTGAAGTCGAAGCGACACTCGCTCAAGAGCCTCAAGGACCGCATCCGGAGCAGGTTCAACGTATCCGTCGCCGAGGTCGACCACAACGATCTCTGGCAGAAGGCCTCCCTGGCGGTTGCGGCCGTCAGCAACGACAAGTCCCACCTGAACCAGACGCTGGACCATGTTGTGAACCTTGTCAGGTCCGTGCCCGACATCCACCTGCTGGATTACCAGATAGAGATATTCTAACGTTCCCATGGCAAAACCGACGTACAAGAGATCGGAGCGCGTCAGCGACCAGATCAAGCGGGAGATCGCCGACATCCTGATGCGGAAGATCAAGGACCCGCGGATCGGGTTCGTTACCGTGACGGATGTGGAGCTTGCGGACGACCTGCGGAACGCCAAGGTCTTCGTGAGCGTGCTGGGTGCAGAACATGCTGCCACCATCAAGGGTCTGGAGAGCGCATCTGCCTTCATTCGGGCCGAGTTGGGTCGTCGTATGCGGTTGAAGTTCGTTCCGGAATTGCTCTTCCGGTATGACGATTCGGCGGAGCGCGGCGCCCACATCATGGAGCTCCTGAGTGAGGTCGAGGAGGGGAAGAAGGGGCCGGGGCATGAGTGAGCTGCGCGAGATCGTGGCAGCGCTTGGCGGGTGCGGCACGGTGCTGATCTCTGTCCATAGGAACCCCGATGGCGATGCCCTGGGATCACAGCTTGCGCTGATGATGGCATTGGAGAAGCTTGGCAAACAGGTCACGGCGCATAATCTCGATCCTGTACCGGAGATATATAGGTTTCTCCCCCGCGTTGATCGGATCGGCCACGGGTCCGCGGTAGCCGGAACCTATGACGCTTTCGTGGTGCTCGACGGAGAACCTGACCGGACGGGCCTCTTCGACGGCTCTTGGCCTGCTCGGACGCGCATCAATATTGACCACCATATCACAAATCCGCGGCAGTGGCCTTTAACATGGCTCGATGGGGACGCTACGGCGACCGGCGAGATGGTCTATCGGCTGGTGGATGCTTTAGGTATTCCGCTCGACCGAGAAATGGCCCTGTGTCTCTATACAGCGATCTTCACGGATACGGGATCATTCCGGTATTCCAACACGACCCCGTACAGCATGCGTATCGCTGCCGCGCTCGTTGATGCGGGGGCGGATCCGTGGCTCGTGACAGAGCATGTGTATGAGTCATTCGCCTTTCGCAGGATCAAGCTTCTGGGCCATGTCCTGTCGGGAATCGATCGCAGCGCCGATGGAAGGATCGCATGGGTACTGGTCAGCAGCGATCTGTATCAGCGGACCGGGACGACAGCCGAAGACACGGACAACTTCGTGAACTTTGTGCGCTCCGTCAAAGGAGTCGAGGTTGCGGTCCTCTTTCGCCAGATCGGTCCGGAGCAGTACAAGATCAGTCTTCGCTCGAAGGGTCGCGTGGACCTTTCCGGGCTGGCAACCCGCCTGGGCGGCGGTGGTCATAAGAACGCTGCAGGAGGTGTCCTCGACGGCGCCTTTCCAGCGGTCCGCGACCGAGTCATTGGCGCTGTGGAACAGGAACTCATTTCCCAACAGGGAAAGGGGCCGGACCGGGCTGCATGAACGGCGTTCTTATTGTTGACAAACCGGGAGGCTGGACCTCGCACGATGTTGTCCAGAAGGTACGGGGGATCCTGCGGGAAAAGAAGATCGGCCACACGGGCACGTTGGATCCCCTTGCCACGGGCGTGCTGGTGTTGTGCATCGGCAAGGCCACCAGGATCATCAGGTATCTGGAATCGGACGACAAGGAATATACGGCCGAACTGATGCTGGGAACGATCACAGAGACACAGGATTCCGAGGGGCGTGTTCTTGAAAAGCGCGCGTATGCAATCCCGACCGCTGAAAGAGTGAAGGAGGTCCTCGATCAGTTCCGCGGGACCGTCTTCCAAAGACCCCCAGCCTATTCTGCGCTCAAGGTATCGGGCGTTCCTTCGTACCGGCTGGCGCGCGCTGGTACGCTTACTGAACACGAAGAACGCTCGGTCACGATCCACGCGATAGAACTTCTTGGCTACCATGATCCCCTGGTCCGGTTCAGCGTTGCGTGCTCGAAAGGGACCTATGTCAGGACCTTGAGCGCCGACATCGGTGAACGGCTCGGGCCGGGGGCCCATCTGACGGCCCTCGTCCGCACCCGGGCGGGCAGGTTCCGGCTGGAAGAAGCGCATTCCCTGGATCGGGTCGTGCAGGCTGCAGCTGCGGATCAAACGTCCTCGATCATGCTCTCTCTTCGCGATGCTCTTGCGACCCTGCCGGAGGTTGCGGTTGACGGACCGGATGCGGCGCGTGTCGTTCACGGGAATGCTATACCGCTCCCGGCATCACATTCTCCGCGGGACCTCCCGAGGCGGGTGCGCATTGCCAAGCAGGACGGCACCCTCGTCGCCGTTGCCCGTCTGCACGGTGGAGTGCTTAGCCCGGAGACGGTCATTGCGTGATTTATTTCGATGCAGGTGCATAAAAAGCTTTACAAAGGCTTGTAAATATGATAATTTACAGCGCTTCAAATCCTAGGAAAGGGGGGTGACTGATGGACAAGGACAACAAATCGACCGTGATATCTGCCTACCGCAGACACGCCTCGGATACCGGTTCACCGGAGGTTCAGATCGCGCTCCTGAGCGGACGCATCAACCATCTGACCGAGCATCTGCAGGCGCACAAGCAGGACCATCACTCGCGTCGCGGTCTTCTCAAAATGGTTGGACAGCGTCGTCGCCATCTCGAATATCTTCGCGTGAACGATCTCGATCGCTACCGCCAGATCGTCGACAAACTTGGCTTGCGGAAATAGACGATCGACCAATCCACGATGTTCAAAGAAATGAGGATGAATGGCAACAACAGTAGAAACTGAGATAGGTGGAAAGCGCCTGGTTCTCGAGACCGGCGTCATGGCCAAGCAGGCGAGTGGCGCCGTTGTTGCGCGGTACGGAGATACCGTCGTGCTTGCTACGGCAGTTGCATCCAAGGTGGAACGGGAGAACGTCGATTTCCTTCCCCTTACCGTCGACTACCAGGAAAAGGCATACTCTGCCGGGAGGATCCCCGGGGGATTCTTCAAGCGGGAAGGGCGTCAGACCGAGAAGGAGATCCTTTCGTCGCGTTTGATTGACCGGCCGATGCGGCCGCTGTTCCCGGACGGGTATTATTTCGACACCCAGATCATCGCCTCGGTCCTGTCCATCGGCGACGAGAGTTCCATGGACCTGATGGGCATGATCGCCTCATCGGCCGCGGCATCCATCTCCGATATTCCCTTTAACGGGCCTGTCGGAGCTGTCCGCGTGGGCTACATAGACGGCTCGTTCCGCATCAATCCGGGTCTGAAGGAGATCGAAGCATCGGCGCTCAACCTCGTCGTCGCGGGCACCGCAGATGCCATCATGATGGTCGAGGGCGGAGCGCGGGAACTTTCCGAGGACCAGATGCTGGAGGCCCTCGAGGTCGCCCACCGGGAGATCAAGAAGATCGTCGCGTTGCAGCGGGAACTGATGACGAAGGTAGGCAAGCCGAAACGGACCGTCAAGACCGTCGAGCTCGACAAGGAACTGGAAAAGGAAGTTGCTTCTCTGGCCCTGGACCGACTGCGGTCCTCGATCGTCATCCCCAACAAGCTGGAGCGGCAGAAGACCCTTGATGCGCTTCTCGATGAGATCAAGGAAAAG
>JBAIYC010000123.1:0-10833 GCA_037916085.1 Nitrospirota bacterium
GGTATGACGAATGCATATCGGCGCATAAAATACTGTTCTAAGTTAGTGACCCTTGCAGAGGGCCCGCGAGGATCGGTAATGGAAGAATGAACCGCCAAGCGATAGGTCTTCAACAGCGCACATCGAAGAGCCATTTGCAGAATGAGGGCGATTCTGCTAGAATCGGGCCCGTGATCGAGGTAGGCTTCAAGATAGTTGGAAGCGAGCAGGCTGGACCATTAACAGCGTTCAGGAAGCGTGATCACCGCGTTACGATGCGCGAAATCTGAGGTGTGAACGGAGCTGCCACCACAAAGGATCCTCCCATGCCCGACCTCCTCGCATACTGCGGTTTGGTCTGCCAGACCTGCCCGATCTATCTGGCGACGAGGCAGACGAACAAGGAGCAGCAGCTCCGTATGCGGATGGAGATCATCCAGCTGTGCAAGGAACACTACGGGATTCAGTACGCGCTCAAGGACATCACGGACTGCGACGGCTGCCGTACAAAAGGCGGTCGGTTATTCTCGACCTGCAGGACCTGCATTATCAGGAAGTGCACGGAGAAGAAGGGACTGGAGAACTGCGGCCATTGCCCGGACTACGCCTGCAGGGACCTTCAGGCGTTCTTCGAGACCGACCCGGAGGCGAAGACCCGGCTGGACGACGTGCGAAAGGGGAGAGATCGACAAGCGAACTCCGTAGACCGCACAATGAATACGCCGTCATCCCCAAAGGGTTCGATCGGTGATCCAGGAAGGAACTAAGGACCGTCCCTCTCACCCCACCTCTCCCGCAAGGGCCGAGGGAGCAGCAACAAACATCCATGAATACAGCCCGCATCAGACAACGCCTTCGCACGTTCGCCTCGCAAGAAAAGGCGATGGCACTCCAGCGGTTCTTCAAGACCGGGCCGGGACAGTACGGCGAAGGGGACAGGTTCCTCGGCGTCGTCGTGCCGGACATCCGGAAGGTAGTGAAGGAGTGCAGGGACCTGCCGCTTGGCGAGGCGGCGAAGCTTCTGCGCTCCTCCTGGCACGAGGAACGGCTCTGTGCTCTCCTCGTCCTTGTGGACCGGTTCGAGCGGGGTGACGAGACAGACAGAAAGAAGGTCTATTCGCTCTACGTCCGGAACACCTTGTACATCAACAACTGGGACCTTGTGGACCTCTCTGCGCCAAGGATCGTCGGGCCGTTCCTGGACGGCGGTTCCCGGTCCCTGCTCTATCGTTTTGTGAGGTCAAAGAACCTCTGGAAGCGCCGCATCGCGATCCTTGCCACATTCCATTATATTAGGAAGGGCGAGTTTGCCGATGCTCTGGCGCTGGCGGAAATGCTCCTTTCCGACGATCACGATCTGGTGCACAAGGCTGCCGGCTGGATGCTCCGCGAAGTGGGCAAGAAAGATGTCGCAGTTCTGGAATCGTTCCTCCGGAAATACCACCGCCGGATGCCGAGGACAGCTCTTCGCTACGCCATCGAGCGATTTCCGGAGGCGAAGCGGAAGAAGTATCTCAAGGGAAACATTTAAGGCAAGAAGCCATATTTTACCACGGAGGCACAGAGGTCACGGAGGAAGGCCTAAAGCAAGGAACTGAGCTAAGACCGTTCTTGTTTCGGGCTCATTAGCGCCCCTGGGTTTCCTCCGTGTCTCCGTGTCTCTGTGGTGTCATCGGCTTTTTGACAACCCATGATCATCTCCATCATCGCTGCAATGGACGAGAGCCGGGCGATCGGCGTAGAGAACCGGCTGCCCTGGAACGTTCCCGCCGACATGCGCCGGTTCCGGGCGCTGACCATGGGCCATCCGGTCATCATGGGCAGGAAGACCCACGAGAGCATCGGCAAGCCTCTCCCGGGCCGGAAGAACATCGTGATCACGAGGCAGATGGATTTCCTGGTCGAAGGCTCCACGGTCGTCCATGACCTCCCGTCGGCCTTTGCTGCCTGCGGTGATGCCGACGAGTGTTTTGTCCTCGGAGGCGAGACGCTTTTCCGCGACACCATCGCAGTTGCCGACCGGCTCTATCTCACCGTCGTAAAAGTCCGGATCGGCGGCGACGCCCGGTTCCCCGAGATTCCCGAGGAGTTCTTAGTCGTCAGCCGGGAAACTGTCGTCGACGTGCTGCCGCTCGAGTTCCTTGTCTACGAACGAACGGAACGATGATCCGCAGTCCTTTCCATCTTTTCTCCCTACTGTGGCGTTTTTTCACACCCGATGTTTCAAATATTCACGGCGTCTCTCCCGGCCCATCAGTGAAATCCTTGAAAATACAGGCATGCCTTGCCCCTGAGTATGCTCGGCACGTGAGTTGCAATTCTTCATATAACAAGCTAAGCTTATTGTTAAGAGGCGAGGTGATGGGGCATGACGCAGGAGCTGGCGAAACAGTTCAACGCCGAGGTGGAGGGGCATCGGAGGGCTCTGCTGTATTTAGCGAGCAAGCGCGAGTGGGAGGCCTTCAAGGCGCGTGCAGGTCGTTTGTTCGAATACCTGGAGAAGGTCGAGGCGTCCGAACGTGAGCGGCGGTTTTATACGATCTTCTACTCCATCCTGGCGGTGCTGACCCTCGGGGTCATCATTGTCCTGGGCCTCATGCCTCAGCTGTCCGCCGGCTGGTTTTATCAGCGGCGGTCCCTGATTCTCGCAGCGCTGGCCGGATGCAGTTTTGAGCTCTTCTTCTATCTGAACTTCCGCTGGTATGTCGAGGCGCGGATGGCCGGTTTCCTCAGGAGACGGGCGGCATTCATCAGGAGCATTGAGCAGGATTTCCGGACCTTCGCGCATAATCCCGGCGAGAACAGGGCATGACGCCGGGCCTTCCTGGCCACTTTCCGCAGCAACGAATGTCCTTGAATCTTGTTGCCCTGATGTGGTAGCTTTTTGCCCGTCGCTATGACCAATGCGAAGCGCTTCTATCACGATGGGATCCGGTTCGAATGCCAGGGCGACGGCAAGTGCTGTCTGAACCATGGACGGCACATGTACGTCTACGTGACGTTCAACGACCGGAGGCGTCTGGCTCTCTATCTCGGCATGACCGTGCCGGAGCTCACGAAACGGTATACGCGTGCGTCGGACGGCATGGTCCATCTCAAGGACCCCGAAGGGGATTGTCCGTTCTTCGAGAAGAACAGCTGCGGCGTGCACGAAGCCCGGCCCTGGCAGTGCCGTACCTGGCCGTTCTGGCCCGAGAACATGCATCCCAAGGTCTGGGAGCGCGACGTGGCATCCTTCTGCCCCGGCGTCGGGAAGGGCAAGTTGTATACTGCCGACGAGATCGAGGCCATCATGAAAAAGCGGGGAGAGGTCGGGGGATGCTCTCCAGAACGATCGAAGGAACCTGCGCGAAACAGGTGGTGAAAGAGATTCTCCCGCAAAGCCTCAGGTCCGCGTGAAGGCATTCTGTACCCTTCGTGCGTCGACGTCGCGGGGCTCCTTTTGATCTTGTGTTGCTCCTATGCCAGTTTATAAGATTCCTGACGAGCTGATCTTCCCAGACCCGGAACTTGCCGAGGAGGACGGCCTGCTCGGCGTGGGGGGCGACCTCTCGCCGGAGAGGCTGCTTCTGGCGTATGGGAACGGCATCTTTCCCTGGTTCAGCAAGGGAGAGCCGATCATGTGGTGGTCTCCTGACCCGCGCTGCGTGCTCTACCCGGACAGGCTCAGGATATCGACAAGCCTCCGCCAGGCCCTGAAGAAAGAGAACTACGAGATCCGGTTCGATACCTGCTTCGAAGACGTGGTCCGGCACTGCGCCGAGACGAAGCGCAAAGGCCAGGGCGGCACGTGGATCACGAAGGAGATGCAGCAGGCCTACATTCGGCTGCACGAGCTCGGTTTTGCCCACTCCACCGAAGTGCTCATGGACGGCAAGCTCGCCGGGGGGTTGTACGGCGTTTCCATCGGCAGTACCTACAGCGGCGAGTCCATGTTCCACCTCCGGCCCGAAGCGTCCAAGATCGCGCTCTACTTTCTTGTCGAACGGCTGAAGGGATGGGGCTATCCGTTCATCGACTGCCAGGTGACGAACCCCCATCTCCTGAGCCTGGGCGCGGAGAAGATGCGGCGCAAGGAGTTTCTTGAGCGGCTGCGGAAGCTCATTGCCGAGTCGGGGGACGACAGGACGTGGTCATAGCGTTGCGGGTGCGTCCTGTCCTTCCCGTTTGTGGAGCAGTGCGCGGCGCGCCTGAGGGACGCGCGTCATAATAGGGTCTATCATCAGGGAAATGGGGGTTGACATGGACCGAAGGTCGGGCGGCGATCGGAGGAAGATGAGCGACACGAATTACCGGGGGCCCGAGCGGAGGAGCGGCATTGACAGGCGGTCGGGGCAGGAACGCAGAAAGATCAAGAAGAGAGGCCGCTGACTGCTCAGAATGAGCTGCTATTTTTCCGAAACGGGCGGGTGTCGCACACACAGGCCACGCCACATGGGGAGAAGGGATCGCGCGCGGTGGGGCGCATGAAAACGAAAAAGAACATTATCATTATCGGAGACCGCGTACTCATCGACCCCGATGAAGGCTCCGAGAAGACCCCGTCGGGCCTCTACCTGCCTCCGACGGTCAAGGAAAAGGAAAAGGTCCAGGGCGGGTCAGTGGTCAGGACCGGGCCGGGATACGCGATCCCGGAGACCACGCCGGATGAGTCGTGGAAGGCCGGCAGCAGGGAAGTGAAGTACCTGCCGCTCCAGGCCAAGGAAGGCGACTATGCCATCTTCCTGAAGGACGCGGCCATGGAGATCGAATTCGAAGAGAAGAAGTACCTCATCGTACCCCATTCGGCGATCCTGGCGCTGGTACGGACCGAGCTGGAGGAGAACTGACGGGAGGAACGGCAAAAAAGGTAGCAGCTTTGCAGGCCGACATTGCCGAGAGGTTATCCAGCAAGGCCACGAAGATCGCATGGGAATCCTGCCAGCCGGGCTTCTCACACGCATCTACAATCCGTCAGCAGGTAAAAGAAAAGCTCCCGCGGTATGTTGCATCACGGGGGCTTTTCTTGTAGCCCTTCATAGAGCTTTGCCACCGGGCTGTGCCGGGGCCCGGAGCGGTCCATTCCCCTTGTTGGTCCGACCGGTTCTGCCGGTTATCCGGTGGCAAAGACTTTTTCTCGAACAGAGGCGAACGATCTCCTACGCCGCCTTCTCATGGAGGGACTTGATATCTGCAGGACTGAACTTGTCAACCCTGGTGATGCATGCCGATTCCTGCAGGAAATCCGGTACCAGCGCCAGTGCGTCGCTCAGCTTCTTCGCCTCAACGATGGCATAACCCGTATGGTCGCCTTCCTTGCAGCCGTAGACGAACTTATCGAGCGTGCCGGGCCCTTTCGCCAGCTCCTCATCAAGTGCCCGCAGGCACTCCTCAGGGTCGTGCCTGGATGCTATCATGTACCGCGCCATAGGCATCCCCCTTTCCAAGTACAATACAGGACTTGTATGGTCCTCTATATTGTTAATACTACCACGGGGGCCAGGCTACGTCAAGCGCGCTCGCCAGACGGCCGTGAATGCTGAGCGTGTTACGAGAAGTGTGCTAAAATAAATAAGGAGTGATACGGGAGTCACTGGCTCCTGTTGGTGCAGGGGACATGAAGATGAATCTCACGCAGAAGATCCTGCAGGCCCACCTCGTCGCGGGAGAACTCGTCCCGGGCAGGGAAATCGCCATCAGGATCGATCACACCCTGCTGCAGGATGCAACGGGGACGCTCGCGACGCTCGAGTTCGAGGCCCTCGGGCTCGACCGGGTGAAGGCAGAGCTTGCGGCCCAGTATGTCGACCATAATCTCCTCCAGACGGACAACAAGAACGCCGACGACCACCGTTTCCTCCAGACGGCGGCTGCGCGGTACGGCATCCATTTCAGCCGGCCGGGCAACGGCGTGTCCCATCAGGTGCACATGGAACGCTTTGGACTACCGGGGAAGACGCTTCTGGGAGCGGACAGTCACACACCGGGTGCGGCGGGGGTGTCCATGCTTGGCATCGGCGCCGGCGGTCTCGACGTAGCCCTCGCGATGGCGGGGTATCCCTACCATCTGCCGTGCCCCAAAGTGCTCGGCGTGAACCTCACCGGCAGCCTGCCTGACTGGGTAAGCGCCAAGGACGTGATCCTCGAAATGCTCCGGAGATACGACGTCAAGGGATGCGTCGGGAAGATCATCGAATATCACGGACCAGGTGTCCGTACGCTTTCTGCAACGGACCGGGAGACCATCGGCAACATGGGGACCGAAACGGGTGCTACCACATCGATCTTTCCTTCTGACGAACGGACGAAGGAGTATCTTGAGGCGCAGGGGCGCGTTTCCGCCTGGGTGCCGCTGGCTGCCGATGAAGGCGCTGCCTACGACGAAACGATCGAGATCGACCTGTCGAAGCTCGAACCGCTGATCGCGAAGCCGTCGTCTCCCGGGAACGTGGTGCCGGTCCGCGAGGCTGCAGGCACGCCGGTCCATCAGGCGATCGTGGGAAGCAGCGTCAACTCCTCCTTCCGGGACCTTATGGTCGCAGCCAGAATGCTCGAAGGCAGGAGGGTCCATCCCGATGTGAACTTCCACGTGAACCCCGGAAGCCGCCAGGTGCTCGAGAACATCGCCAAGCTCGGCGGACTCCTTCCCTTTCTGACCGCGGGCGCGCGGGTGCACGAGCCGGGCTGCCAGGGCTGCATCGGCATGGGCCAGGCGCCGGGCACTGGTGAAGTGAGCCTCCGCACATTCCCCAGGAACTTTCCGGGCCGGTCGGGAACCAAGGACGACAAGGTGTACCTCTGCTCTCCCGAGACCGCGACCGCTGCGGCGATCACGGGAAAGATCACCGACCCCCGGGACCTGGCACGGGAGATGGCCTACCCCCGCATCGAGGACCCCAAGGGGTATCTCATCGACGAGCGGTCCATCGTATTCCCCTCCGACGAGCTGAGGAAGACCGCGATCGTGCGAGGCCCGAACATCCGGCCGTTGCCGGCGCTGGACGCCCTGCCGGATATGCTTTCCACCTCGGTCGTGCTGAAAGTGGGGGACAACATCTCCACGGACGGCATCATGCCTGCGGGAAACAAGGTGCTGCCGCTGCGCTCCAATATCGAGGCCATCAGTGAATATGTCTATTCGCAGATCGACCCCGATTTTGCGGCGAGGGCGCGGAAGCTGGGCACCGCTCTCGCGGTGGTCGGCGGAGAGAACTACGGCCAGGGTTCAAGCAGGGAGCATGCGGCCCTCGCTCCGCGCTATCTTGGCGTCCGGGCCAAGATCGTGAAGAGCTTCGCGCGCATCCACAAGTCGAACCTCTGCAATTTCGGTATTCTCCCGCTCACGTTCAAGGACCCCTCGGACTACGACAGGATATCGCAGGGCGACAAGGTCGTGCTCCGTGACATCCGCGTCCGGATCGAACGGGGCGACCGGGAGATCCCGGTGGAGACGGGCGGAAGGACCGTTATCACCGTGCTCGACGTATCGGACCGGCAGCGGAAGCATCTGCTTGCCGGCGGGACGCTGAATTACGTGAAGGAAGAGCTCAAAAGAACGTGAGAAGTGAGGAGCGAGAGGAAAGGGGAATCCGTCAGGTCCTCCGTTTCACGTCTCACGAGGGAGGCTAAGATGGAAGCCGTGGTATTGAAGAAAGAACAGACCCGCGCAGCGCCGGAGGGACAGAAGATGGAATCCACGACGAAGAACATCGGGCTCCGCGGCATCAAGGTAGCGGACACGAAGATCGGACACGTGGACGGCCAGCAAGGCATCCTGATCTACCGCGGGTACCGGATCGAGGAGCTTGCCGAACGATCGAACTACGAGGAGACCGCCTATCTCCTGATTCATGACGCGCTTCCGAACGAGGAAGAGCTCGAAGACTTCAGGAGAGCGCTCGGCGAAGCGCGGGAACTGCCCGCGTTCGTGTACGACAGCATGAAGAAACTGCCGAAATCGTCGCGGCCCATGGACGTGCTCCAGGCGGCGGTGCCGCTCCTGGGAATGGCGGACCCGGACCTGTCGAAGGAGAGCCGGGAAGCGAACATCGCAAAGGCCGTCCGGCTGATCGCCCGGATGCCGATGATCGTTGCGGGGTGGGAGCGGATACGGAGCGGCCACGACCCGCTGCCCGCCGACGAGACGCTCGGCCACGCGGGAAACTTTCTGTGGATGCTCAAGGGCCGTTATCCCGACGCCGAGATGGCCCGTGACCTGGACATTGCGCTGGTGCTGCATGCGGACCACTCCTTCAACGCTTCGACCTTCGCCTGCCGCGAAGTCGCATCCACGCAGGCGCACATGTACGCGGCCGTGGCCGCAGGCGTCGGGGCGCTTTCGGGAGCACTCCACGGCGGCGCCAACGCCGAGGTGATGAAGATGCTCCAGGCGCTCAAGGACGAAAAAGACATCCCCGGCTGGGTCCGGCAGCAGCTGGACAGCGGCAAGAAGATCATGGGCATGGGACATGCGGTCTACAAGACGACGGATCCGCGGGCGAAGTTCCTCAAGGACATGTGCTTCCGCCTCGGGAAGAAACAGGGCGAAGAGGACTGGTGCAGGCTCTCGACGGAGATCGAGGCCGCGGCCGAAGAGGAATTCCGGAAGCGCGGAAAAACGACGATCAAGCCGAACGTGGATTTCTTCAGTGCGCCGGTCTACCATATGATGGGCATCCCGGGCGACTCCATGACGCCGGTCTTCGCCGCGGCGCGCATCGCTGGCTGGGTCGCCCATATCATTGAAGAGAAGTTCGGCGACGCGCAGAGCAAGCCCGCGCTCTACCGGCCGTCGTCGGAGTATATCGGCACCTATTGCGGGCGGGAGGCGTGCGACTACGTCCCGATAGAAAAAAGAAAATGATGGTCAAGACGGGAACAAGTTCGCGTGATTCGTGATAAAGTTGTTCGGTTCTTGCGAGAGGGGAGCCATGAAGAAGACAGCGGCAGTGAACATGAAGAAGATCGTGAAGAAGGCCGTGAAGGCCGGATCGGCTGCAAAGAAGCGGAAAGGCTCCCCTGCGAAAGGGGTGAAGACCATGAAGGTCCGTTCATTGAGGGCATATAAGGAAAAGATGGATGTCATCAGGTCGGTGAATCCCTTCACCGAAAAAGTCATGAACGAGTTCAACCTGATGTCCCCGGCCGAGGTCGCGTCGCTGGCCGCGAGGGCGCGTCAGGCGTTTGAACGCTGGAAGACCACGCCCGTGGAAGAGCGAGCAGCGGCGCTCAAGCGCTTGGCGGGCGTGCTGCGCGCGGAGAAGCGGAACTACGCGACGCTGATCACGCAGGAGATGGGAAAACCGATCAAGGATGCCATGGCGGAAGTGGAGAAGTGCGCCTGGCTGGCCGACTACTACTCCGAGAAGGGACCCGCGATGCTGCAGTCCGAGATGGTCCAGACCGAGGCGAAGAAGAGCTACGTCGCCTTCGATCCGATCGGCGTCATCCTGGCCATCGAGCCCTGGAACTTCCCGTTCTGGCAGGTCTTCCGCGTCAGTGTGCCGGGAACGCTGGCCGGGAACGTGGTGCTCCTGAAACACGCATCGAACGTGCCGATGACGGCGCTTGCGATCGAGGATGCCTACCGGAAGGCGGGCTTCCCGGAGAACGTCTTCCGGACGCTCCTGATATCTGCGAAGGATGCGATGAAGCTGATCGATGACGATCTCGTGGACTCGGTCTCGCTGACGGGCAGCAACCGCGCCGGCGAGGAGGTGGGCGAGCACGCAGGGCGCAGGATCAAGAACCTCGTGCTCGAGCTCGGCGGATCGGATCCCTTCATCGTGCTGGATGACGCAGACGTGGCAAAGGCCGGACGGACCGCGGCGAACGCCCGGATGATCAACAGCGGCCAGAGCTGCATCGCGTCGAAGCGATTCATCGTGATGGAGTCCGTTGCCGAGGAGTTCACGAAACACTTCATCGCCCGGCTGAGGGAGCTGAAGGTGGGCGACCCCATGGACGAGGCGACGGACATCGGGCCGGTCGCCCGGAAGGACATCCTGGACGGCCTCAAGGCCCAGCTCCGCGATGCGAAGTCCAAGGGAGCCGAGGTCATCGAGGCGGATGTTCCTGCCATGACGAAAGGCTACTTCATGCCGCCTTGCGTGGTGATGAAGACCGCGCCGAACATGAAGGTGCTCTCCGAGGAGGTCTTCGGGCCCATCGCGCCGATCGTGACGGTGAAGGATGAGGACGAGGCGGTCCGTGTTGCGAACGACACGGAGTATGGCCTGGGCGCCTCCATATGGAGCAGGGACCACGGCCGCGCCGAACGTCTGGCACGCCGGATCGAAGCGGGGTCCATCGCCATCAACGACTTCGTGAAGTCCGATCCACGGCTGCCCTTCGGCGGCGTGAAGAAATCCGGCGTGGGACGCGAGCTCTCGGCCTACGGCCTGAAGGAGCTGGTGAACATCAAGACGATCGTGGTCAGGGAATAGCACTTCGATGCGGAGTGCAGAAGGGAAGGGAAGAACCGAAAGAATCAAACGGCCTTTGCCACAGAGCGCACGGAGTTCACTGGGAGACAAGAAGCCTTCCTCGGTGTGCTCGGCGGCCTCTGTGGCAATCGCTTTTTCCGCCTTTATCAAAGCCGCTATCTGTGCTAATCTTTGGGTAACGAGCCTTCCGCCGTTCTTTGTGGCTTCGCGTCTTTGAAGTGAAAGGATCCTATGAAAGCATCAGACCTGTTCGTGAAGCAGCTTGAGGAAGAGGGTGTCGAATACATCTTCGGCCTGCCGGGTGAGGAGAACCTGGACCTGCTGGAATCGCTCCGCACGTCAAGCATCAAGCTGGTAGTCACCCGTCACGAACAGGCGGCGGCGTTCATGGCCGCGACCTACGGCAGGCTCACGGGGAAGGCCGGCGTGT
>JBAIYC010000124.1:0-9784 GCA_037916085.1 Nitrospirota bacterium
CGCAAGGACGTCGCTCTTGATGTCCTGGACCTGTTCGTCCTGGCCCTTGAGCTCTTCCTTGGTGATGCCCTCTCCGTTCGCCGCGGAAAAGGAACAGAGCACGGAGAGCGTTACCACGATGCCTGTCAGCCGGTAAGACATGTTGATTCCCTCCCATCACGAACATTGCTGTTTCGATCTCGCCATGACGCCCAGGGCACGGCCCCGCGACATCCCGGAACCCCTAGAACTCACCGATCACGTTGACGAAGAAGCCCTGGTGCTTGTAGTTCAGCTGGGTCAGGTCGTCCGAGAAATCGCTGAAGTTGTAGCCGATACCCGCCTTGATGTGGGCTCCCATCTGCCGGTAGATGGCCGTAAGGAAGCCGCTCTTCTTGTCGTGGGCGTCGGGCAGGTCCAGGAGACGCGCCTCGACCAGGGCCTCCCAGAGATGGACGAAATGCCATTCGGCGCGGGCGATGTACAGTGCGGCCCGGTTCTCGAAGAAGACCGGATCCTGCAGGGTCTCGCTGACCCATCCGAGGCGGTAGGCGTACTTGCCGCCGATGCTCCACTTCTCTGTGAGGTCGTAGGTCGCGTCCAGTGACACGATGTGGCTCTTCTGGATGGAGTTCGCAGGGACGCCTGTGGACACGCCCGCGGATGTATAGGTGACCGTGTCGTTCACCTGTGAGGTGGTCGGGACGTTGTAGAAGTACGTGTACTTGAACAGGGTGTTCAGACGGTCGTTCGTCACCGGCCGGTATCCGTATCCGATGACCGCCTCGGTGTAATTGCCGCCGAAGAACGCGGCCTCGCTCCGGCTCTCCGCATGGTTGAACTTCCCGATGACGCGGGACGAGTCGTCGATCTGGTACTTCACATCGTTCTTGACGAGCCAGCTGTCCCGGTTGACCGTGCTTGCGGTCATCGTGCTGTCGGGGTTGATGTTGATGACCTCGGTCCTGTCGACACGGTACTCGAACGTAGTGGCCCAGATGAAGCCTTTGTTGCCGTAGCCTACGCGAAGGGCCGCGGCCTGGCGTACGAGACTGGCGTCCGTGATGGGGTCACGAAGCGTCCCGTAATCCACACTGACACCCAGGTTCCAGTGGTCGAAGGGCGCAAGGTCGACACCCGCGGCATGGGTGAGACCGGTCGGGACATTGCCGTAGGTGTACTTTTCCTCTGCATAGACGCTGGCGCTGTCGGAGTAGCGGGTCTTGAACCCGGAGACGATGCTCGCGTTGCCGGCGCGCATCCCGTTGTCGGGGGTCTCGTTGTCGTACACATAGTTCAAGTACATATTGGTGCGGTCGGAGTAGAGGTACTCCATGCCGAGCTTGCCGGCCCCGCCCAGGTCGCCGTCCGACACCTCGCCGACCAATTTAAAGCGGTCGGTAATGCGGTACTCGCCGCCCGAACCGATGCGGCCGTTGTCTTCGCGGTTGCCGGTCTTCTCAACGGTGTCCTGCACGAAGCCATAGGCGCTCCAGCGTTCCTTGGAATCGTACGTTGCGCGCAGCGCTGCGTCCGTGCGGTCTCCTTCCGTCTGTGTGGGCGGAACGACCGGCGAGTTGTCATGGCGCGTGTCGATCCGCAGGCCAGGGCTCAAGGTCCAGTGCTCGGTCATATGATAGTTCAGGTCGACCTCGGCATTGCTTGTGTCCAGGCCCTGCGCGCGGTCCGTCTTGTCGCCCTTGGCGCTCACATCGACCTTGCTGGAGAGCGGCGCCTTGAATGTTCCTCCATACTGCTTGGTGTCCGTGGCCGTCTGCAGTCCGGGCGCCGAATAGCCGGCGTCCAGGCTCTGCATGTACATCGTCCACTGGCCCGAGGCGCCGGCGAAGACGTCGGCAAAGCCGAGGCTGGCGTCTACCCGGTAGGCGCCCGCGGAAACGGGCACTGCGCTGCCGAAGGAGGAGCAGGCTGGATTTGCCGTAAGGACGCCGTTTGCGGACACGGTGAAGCTCTGGCAGGCGGGACTGGTGGTCATGCCGCCGTCGTTCGAGGCAAGCGAGGTCAGGCCGGGCCCGCTGCTCCTTGACGTCTCGACCTTCACCCAGGAAAGGGCGCTCTTCCGCAAGGTAAGATCGGCGGCAGTGAGCTCGTTCGGGTTGTCCGAGCCGCCGTCCCTGTTCGCCGTGACGCCCAGTTTCACGTAATCGTTCAGCCAGACATGGGTCCGTCCGCCCAGGCTCATGCTGTTCGTGTCCCCCGCACTCGGAACATATTCGTAGCGAACGACCAGATACATCCGGTTGCCTGCTGCGGTGCCGGAATTGACCAGCATGGTGTCGGACGCGGTCGGAGAAAGGGGCTGCTGAAGGGAGATGCGCCCTTGCAGGTAATCGATGGTGTAATCGAGGGAGGGCGTCAGGTTCTTCGCAGCGATCACGATGCCCGAATCCTTGTCGCGGACCTCGATCATGACGCTCTCGGAACCTGTCAGGACGGTCTGATGATGCAGGTAGTAGAGCGAGCCGCCGGTGCCCAGGAACTCCTCGCGCGTTGCGACCGTGCCGGGCTGTGCGGAGAAACCGTCCACGAAGAAGCGCTTCTCGCCAAAGCTCGTGGTGGAAGGCGTCTGGTACCGCACGTTCGCGCCGTAGAGCCCGCGGTCGATACGGGCCAGGTCGTTGTCGCCGTAGTTTATCTTGAAGTCGCCCCACATGCCGTAGCTCTCGTCCTTGCCGACCTTCAGATAGAACTTGCCCAGGGTCGGAGCCCCTTCCTCCACGCGCCCGTCATCTCCGTAGGTTGGGTAGAAATACTTGGAATCGATGCTCCTGAACAGCGCATTGGGCGTCCTGTCGTTGAAATTCCTGAATATGTCCTTGAGCTGCTGTTCCTGCGTGTCTGCGCTCGAGGTCAGCTGCCAGCCGTCGCCGAATTTTCCTTTTACGTAGTAGGCCAGCCGTCCGTCATAGTTGATGGCGTCGGTATTGAGCGTCTGGTCGGCCAGGAACGAGCCCGGTCCGGTCGTATAATCGCGGGAAATGGTGAGGTCGGCGATGCCGACGGCGAACCAGTCGCTTTTCTTAAGCTCGATGTCGCGAAGGTAGACTTGGCCGTTGCCGGCCTTGTCGAGTACCGCGACCTCGACGCTATGCGTTCCGGAAGGCAGGATCTCCTCGGTGACGAACTTTCCCTCGTCCCCGAGCGGCACGGGGCTGCCTGCGACGAAGACCTCGTGGTCGGCCGGGACCGAACTCCCGTAGACCTTGACCGTGCCCCCCTTCTTCTGGATGTTGTCAACCGAGAGGTGGTTCTCGCCGTAGCCGACCAGGAGCTCCTTCTCGGCATCGCGTTCTCGGAGATCGGGAGACTGCCGGTCTACGATCCAGATGGGAAGCGGCTTGGTCTCGTCGAAGCGCCCGTTGACGTCATAGACCCTGAGCACATATCTGAGTTCGCGCCCGGGGGCCTTGTATTCGGGGAACGTCGGCTGCCAGGAGGCGCGCCCGTCCTTGTCCACGGGGACGATCGCAAGGGGCGTGCCGGCGACCGACGTGTCCTTGTCGAAGATGCGGACCTCCGATCTGGCGATGAACGCCTGATAGTTCGTGTACATGCGGAACCGTATCAGGTTCTCAGGAGGCACGGCGTCCGGGTCCGTTGTGTAGCGGATGGTATTGGGCCAGGCCGTCACGTTCAATCGAGGCTTCAGATCGAGGTCGTCGAACTTGAACTGCACATTCGCCCTGGAGAGTGCCACGTCGGTGCAGCGCTCGATGTCGGCGATGCTCTTATCAGGATCGTCCAGGGGCTTGCCGTCGACGGTTATGCGCATGAGGTTCAAGGCTAGCGGGTCCTTCGGGCTGACATCGCGGGTGACCTTCGTGATGTCCAGACCGTCGGTGTTGTCCCTGGCCATCATCTCGTCGTAAACGACCCTCACCTCGACCCTGGCCGTGTCGGACTCGACGAAGCCGGTCGCCGCAACGTCATCCGACTGGACGTAACCATGGCCCTCGAACTCCGCCTGCCCGGGGCGAAGGCCCAGGCGGTCCTTTGCAATATCCATGGCACGCCGCGCTCGGGAGGTGGAAAGACCGATGTCGTCGCCGTACACCAGCGCCGTGCGTCGATCGAGGCGTTCGTCGTTGTTATAGCCGATGAAGCGGAGACGAGCCCTGTGCTTGTCCTTGACCTCCTCCAGGCTACGACGCATCTGTTCCAACTGCTCCGGGGTGATCACCGGTTCCCCATGGTCGAACACGATGGGCTTTATGCCTCCGGACGGACCGTCATAGACGCGGGTCACTGTCTCGGCTCCGGCCGGTTCCGGACAGGGCTGAAGTTCGTCCGGCAGGACCTGCAGTTCGTCGTCATACCAGAATTCGACCTCTATACGCCGGTTCTGCGCCCTGCCCTTTTCGGTGTCGTTCGAAGCGATGGGAGCGTCTGCGCCCTTGCCGTCCACGTCGATTGCCGATGAGGAGAGCTTGAGAGCTTCCCTGACGGCCAGCGCCGTACGACGTGCCCTCGCTTTGGACAATGAAACAGGGTTGCCGTAGATCCGTTCGTTACGCTCAGAAAGGGGCTGGTTGTCGGTATAGCCGATGAATTTGACGACGACGTGCTCCTTCGTCCTCAGGTTTTCGAGCACCTGGCGTACCTTGGAGATGAATCCTTCGGGTACGGCCGCCATGTCGTCGTCCATGTGAAGCGGTGGGACGATGTTTCTTACGCGTGCCCGCCTTGAATGACCCTCTTTGTAGCTCAGCTTGCAGAGCGTCTCGACGCGGCAGACCTTCTCGCGGTCCCCTTGTTCCGGGGCCGGCGCCCCGCCCTGGGCAAGATGTTCCGGGGTCTCGTCGTACCAGACCTCGACCTCGATCACGCGGTTCTCCTTCTTGCCCTGGGAGGAGGCACTGCCCGCCACGGCCCCTGTTTCTCCAGCGCTTTCGTAGGTGACAGCATCCGGGGGAAGACCCAGTGCCTTCTGGAGCGTGAGGGCGGCAGCAGCGGCCCGTTCACCGGAAAGCGTCGTGTTGTCGCCGTCCCTCTGCCGAGATTCCCCGGCCATCTGCGCATCGTCCGCAGGACCCACCAGATGCAGGCGGACGTTGTTCTTTCCCTGCATGCCGGAGAGTATCTCCTTGAGGCGCTGGACAGAGTCTTCCGGGATACTCGCTTCCTTCGATCCGAAGTGGAGAGGCGGCACGAGGTTCTGAAGCTTTACCGTCTTAACCGTCTCTTCCCGTGCAGTTCCCGACCCGGCCTTCTCATCCTGTCCGGCATGAAGAGCAGCGTCCGCACCCTCGATCCACAAAATCCGCGGAAGGTCGGCCGCCGCATGTCGCTCTACTGCCTGACCCAGCGAGTGCGCGTCGGAAACGCCATTTCCCGAAGAGGCAGGCTCTGCCGGGACGCCGGCCGAGGCCGTTCTCGCGGTCACGACGGCCGATGAACTCTCGAACGAGCTCTTGCCGGCAGGACCTCCGCGCCGCCAGTAGATCTCCGTCTCGATGGTGAGCATGTACGGCCCCTGCCCCCACAAGGACGACACCATCTCTTTGACCGCTTCGATCCGTTTCGAGACTACCGACTTTTCCTCAACATCTGCAAGGTACGAGATACGGAGGATGGATGGGGCTTTCTTGAGCTCGCCTATGAGCGTGTCCACCCTCGCCTTCCACTGCTCCCGCATCACTGCTGTTTTCGGCTCGAAGACCCCGTCGGCGATATCCAGGCGCACAACGCGGTGAAGCGCCGCGCCGAAGTTGAATTTCGTCATCTTGCCGCGCGTCACGCGAAGTACCAAGGGATTCTCTGTGGTGATCCGGTAGCCTGTCGGCAGCGTCCGGTCGTCAAGCTTCAAGATGAAGTTGCTGCCCCTGTCGGGGTCGGGGACCAGGGCGCAGGTGATATGGAACCGGCCGAACTTGTCCGTCGTCGCTATGAGCCCGTTCGCCGATACGATCCGCACTCCGGCAAGGCCCGGCTCTCCCTCGTACGGATAACCGTTCGCGTCGGAGTCGTCGAACACCTTGCCGATGATGTCGGTGCAGTCCATGGTGGGGTCGGGAGCGACGCGGACGGTGGCAACCGCTACGACCGAGGCGGCGCTGCCGGGAGCGGGAGCCGACAGGGCGTTCGAGGAGACAGCAGCCCTGGCGCCGCTCGGGACAAGGCCCTTGGCGCTGTTCACGGCCTGCGCGGTCTTGGTGGCGCTGTTCATGGTCTGGGGATTGATCTTGGCCACGACGGCCCCGGTGGAGCTGTTGACGACCTGGGCCTTGTTCACGTAATCGCCATTCGTGACCCCGGCCCCCACGACCAGTATCAGGTTGATGGTGTGCTGGGATTTTGCAGCGAGCGTTGAGATGCTCCAGATGAGCTGGGTACCGCTCATCGCCGGCTCGACCTTCACGCCGTCCACCACGCCGGAGCCGGAAACGTACTTGAATCCCGGAGGCGGGGTGTCGACGACTTCCAGGTTCGTAAGGTCGGCCCCCAGGGTGTTCGTGATGGTGATCGTATAGGGGACCATCTGGCCGATCGAGACGTTCACCATCGTTGTGGTCTTCGTGATGGCGATAGCGTTGCTCTGCACGGGATCGATGGCGATATGGTTGTTGTAGATCTGGCTGTCCCCCGGTCTTGCGTTGTCAAACGTAAGATGCAGGTAAGAAGCCGTAGCCGGTCCGGCAGGCACCGAGGCGGGCTGAGGCAGGACGGAGGCCTCGGCCTCGCAGTAGGCCGACGTTGCAGGCACGGCGTCGGCAGGGCCGCCGGGGCATGTCGGGACGGAAAACGTCGCAGTTGACGCGCTGGACGTCGGCGGCACCAGTTTCGACACCCCGGCAATGTAGCCCGAGGAGGGAGGCGTTACCTGGATAAGGTAGTCGCCGCCTGACGGGCAGGCTGACGGGTCGCTGAAATTCAGATCGAACTTGTAATTGCCGCCGGGAAGCGTCACCTGGCCCTGCGCCCCGGGGTCGTTAAAGCAGCCCGCCGGAAGCGGCGACTTGGAAGATGCGGAAAGCATGGTGAGCGTGGCGCCAGCTATCGGCGTCCGGGCGACGGCATCGTAGACGACGCCGTTGGGGGTCAGCGGGAGGTTGAGGTTCGCAAGGCTTCCTCCCGAGGCAAGGACGATGTTCGATATCCGCTGCATGCCGTTGGTGAACGGCGAATCGCCCCAGCCCAGCATGGCCGTGTTCGCTCCGGCGCCGGGAGCGCGGAACCGGATCTCGTACATGCTCGTGGTACCGGCATTGGGAGCGAGGCCGCTTATCTGGTACGTGCCATCGGAAGCGGTGTATGCGGTGCCGATGATCTGGCCGTCCCTGTACACGTCCGCAGCCCATCCGGAGAACGGCTGGTCGCCGCTGTCGAAGACCTTGTTGAAGTTGGCATCCTCCCACACCCGGCCGGAGAGGCTTCCTGACTGTGAACCGAGATCGATGGTCACGCTTGACGTCGTCGTCTGTTGCGGTATGTTCCAGGCCGCCTGTGCAGTGTTGGTCACGGCCGTGCCGGTGGTCAGTGTGGCGTTCAGTTTGACGCGGAAGCGCAGGACAACCGTTCCGCCGGGAGCCAGCGCGCCGTAGGTTGCTCCGTAGTTCGCCGTGATCACTGGCGGTGTGAAGGTGACGCCGTTCGTCGACCCGTTCATTGCCGCAGAGCCGGCGACATAAGTGGACTGCGCCAGGATCGGGGATAGATCGTCCGTGATCACCACGCTTGTGGCAGGGACGGTGCCGATATTGGTGGCAGTGACTGTGTATTCAATGATGCTGCCGGGAAGCGGTGCGCCGCCTCCCACAACTGCATACGCCTTCGTGAGGGCAAGCTGTTCGGCGTTCCCGACGGTGATGCAGGTCGGCTGGTAGCCGTTGGCGGGATTGCCGTCGGAGTCGGTCAAAAGGGGCGGAAGAGCAGTTGCGGCAACAGTGCCCTGGTTACAGACCGTCGTTCCGGGAGCCACACCGGCGTTGACCCGGACGTCGAAGGTGATGGTCCCCGTGCTGTTCGCGGCCATCGTGCCGGAGGTCGCGACGGCCATGCCGGAAGCCAGCGGGGATACGCCCGCGCCTGCATCGGCTACGGCGCTGCCGTTCAGCGTCGTACTGCCCGAGATGTAGGTCGTATTGGCCGGGACGGCGTCGGTAAGGACGACCCCGGAGGCAGGCGTGGCGGCAGCGTTGGTCAGGGTAATGGTAAAGCGGATAATGTCACCCGGGTCCACGAGGCCGTTCCCGTTATTGTCCGCGGAGAGCTTGACGGTCTTTTGCGCGGAGAGAAGCGGCAGATTTCCCACGATGACCATGGTCGGACTGTTCGGCACGGGATTGTTCGGATCGCCTGAGGGCTGTTCGGGGACCGGACCGCTCCCCGTTCCGGAACCGTCCACAAAGCCCTGGTTGGAAATGATGGTGCCATTCACCACGTTGACGCTGATCTTCACGTCGAAGGTGACCGTAGCAGTATTTGCGGCTGAGGCGGAAGCGTCCGCAGGCATGGCGCCCGGGGTCGGGTTCGACCGGGCATTGATCGGCATGCCGTTCTGGAGGGGGCTCACGCCTGCGCTCATGTCGGCCACGGCTGCTCCGTTCAGCGTTGTCGAGCCCGCCACATACGAGGTATTCGCCGGGACCAGGTCCCTCAAGGTCACGCCCACGGCGTCCTCCGTGCCGACGTTGTTCACCCTGATGGTGTACCTCAGCGTGTCCCCCGCAGTGACGGTCTGGGTGCCTGATGTGATGTCCTGTACGGTCTTCTGCACACGGAAGACCGGTGCCGAGACGATGGTCGTCACAGTCGGGTTGGCTCCACCGCCCTGGGACGGGTCGTTGCTCAAGAGAGACGGCAGCGTGGAAGAGCCGACCTGTCCCTGGTTGAGGACCTTCGTGCCGTTCTTGATCACCGGCAGGAGCCTGACCGTAAACTCGACGACCAGCTTGTCGTTCGCCCCTCCCTGTGCGTCGATCGCAAGGTTCCCTATACTGACGAGGCCCGTGCCTTTCGCCCCGCCCGCGGCGGATGTCTGTGAGACGTTGGCGCCGGCCGGGACCGTCGTGAGCGTCAGGCTTCCGGGAACGAACATGGCGGACGGGTTCAACTTGTCAAGCTCGTCAGTGATCGAAAGGTTTGAGGCCGCCAGTCCGCCGGTATTCTGGAGCGTCAGCGTATATTTGAGCGTGTCGCCAGGCCGTGCGGTGACGCCGGACTGGCCGGAGGTCACATCGAAGACGGTCTTGGTGAAGGTAAGGACGGTCGACTGCGTGTTCACCGTGAAGGCGTCCTGGAAGTCCAGGATCCCCGGCGTGCCGTTCGTCAAGGTGTTCGTGGTGGTATGCACGTTGCCCGCTGCGCCCGGGGCCGAGGGATCTGCGCTCTGGTAGCTCGTCGCGCCCGCAACGTTGGCGAGGGCAATGCCCCCTGCCGTGCCCTGGTCGAGAGAAGCCTGATACGTGACGATCAGCCGGTTTGCCGGGGCAATTGCCGTTGCCGCCGTCGATCTGAGGGCGATCGTCAGCGTGCAGGCCGGCGTGCCCGCGAGGCCCGTGAAGGAGGCGGTAAAGTCCGTGCCGTTCACCAGCGCCGAAGAGACCGGCGTGACACCGTCGGCCTGATAGATGCGCGCAGTGATGTTTGCCGGAGCCTGGCCGCACATGCCGCCCTTCGCCGGCTGAGTCACGTTCGGGAGGACGTCAGTTATCGTCGCATTCCATGCAGAAGCGGATCCGACGTTCTGGATGTTCAGTGTGAAGGTCCCCGGCGTGCCGGCGCTCATGGTGCCCGGGCCGCTCTTCGTCAGGGTCAGGTTGGGGCCCGCGATGGTCACCGGGGA
>JBAIYC010000125.1:0-11004 GCA_037916085.1 Nitrospirota bacterium
GAATGGCTGATCCGCAAGGACGGCTGCATGCACTGCGCCGATCCCGGCTGCCTCAAGGCCTGCCCGGCGCCGGGCGCCATCGTGCAGTACAGCAACGGCATCGTGGATTTCCACGAGGAGAACTGCATCGGCTGCGGCTACTGCATCACCGGCTGCCCGTTCAACATTCCCCGCCTGTCGAAGAAGGACAGCAAGGTCTACAAGTGCACCCTCTGTTCCGACCGGGTGGCGGTGGGGCTGGAGCCAGCCTGCGTGAAGACCTGTCCCACCGGGGCGATCGTGTTCGGCACCAAGGATGACATGCTCCGCCACGCTGAGGAACGCATCGCCGACCTGAAAAGCCGGGGGTTTGCCAAGGCGGGGATCTATGACGGTCCGGGGGTCGGCGGCACGCACGTGCTGTACGTGCTTCAGCATGCCGACAAGCCGGAGATGTATCACGGCCTGGTGAGGGACCCCTCCATCGGCCTCATGGTCTCCCTGTGGAAAGGCATCGCCAAGCCCTTCGCCTCCCTGGCCCTCGGTGCGGGCATCCTCGTCGCATTCTTCCATTATGTGACCAAGGGCCCCAACAAGGTCTCCGAGGAGATCGAGAAGGAGTTCAGAGATGAAGAATGACCAGAAAGAACTGCTCCGCTATCCGCCGTCCGAACGAGCCAACCATTGGCTGACGGCACTGGCCTTTCTCCTGGTGGCGTTGTCCGGGCTCTCGTTCTTCCAACCCTTCTTCTACCCGCTCAACCAGTTGTTCGGCGGCGGCACCTGGACGCGCATCCTTCACCCCTTCTTCGGGGCGCTCCTGGCCGTTTCATTCGGGGTCATGTTCTCCAAATACCGGAAGCCGAATAGCATGACAGCGGCCGACTGGGAATGGTTGCGCCATGTCCGCGAAATGGTGAACAGCGACGACCGGAACATGCCGGAGGCCGGCAAGTTCAACGGCGGGCAGAAGCTCGTGTTCTGGCTGCAGGCGGCCTCGATCGCCCTGCTCCTCCTGTCCGGCCTCGTCATCTGGCGCGCCTATTTTTCGTTCCTCTTCCCGCTCTGGCTGATCCGCTTCATGTCCGTCGTTCATGCCGTAACGGCAGCGGTCCTGATCGGCCTGATCATTTTCCACATCTATGCGGCCATCTGGACCAGAGAGAGCATGGCCGCCATGCTCTATGGCCGGGTCCGGCGCCCCTGGGCAAAACAGCATCATCCTGCATGGTTCCGGGAGATGACCGGAGGAGGCAAATGAGCGATGCTGTCCGCATTCTGGAACCGGGCCAGATGGAAGCGCCTGCAGGCGCGATCCGGTTTCTCTTCCTCGCGGAAAGGAACCTGTTCAGCCGTCGCGCCGACCGCCTTCGGTTCCTGTCCAAGGGTCATCCCCTGCGGGACTATCTGGCCTTTTTGGCGCAACTCGCCGATGCACAGCAGGAAGCCCTGAACCGATATCCTGCGGTGATTCTGCCTGATCCCCATGAACAGGCGGGCTGTCGCGAGCAGGGCATGCCGCTTTTGGACGCCCGGTCCCGGCAACGGGACCCGGCCTGGCGCGCAGGGCTTGACATGATACTTCGGAAGATGGACACGGCGGCCCCTCCGTCGGCTGTGCATGAGACCATAGCAGCGTTGATGCAGGCAGGTGAGGCCGGGTTGGAGGAGAGCGCCGGCGGAATTACGGCCGGCGATCTGAGCGCTGTTTCTCCGCAGGACCTGCCTTTTGTGGCCGCTGCGCTTCAGGTCTACTGGGTGAAGATGGCATCCTCCTTTCGAGAGACTGCTTTCGGCAGGCTGGAGCATGGCGGGATATGCCCTGTCTGCGGTTCGCACCCGATGGCGGGTATCGTGCGGAGCGGCGGTGCGGAGCACGGACTTCGATACCTTGCTTGCTCTCTCTGCGGTTCGGAGTGGCACATGGTGCGCATCAAGTGCAGCAGCTGCGAATCGACTGAAGCAATCGACTACCACATCCTGGATGGCTCCAATGGATCGGTCAAGGCCGAGAGCTGCGGCACCTGCGATTCCTATCTGAAACTGTTCTACCTGGGAAAGGACCCGCAGATGGACGCAATGGCCGATGACCTGGCCACTCTTAGCCTCGACATGCTGATGGACAAAGAGGGCAAGGCGCGGGGAGGCCCCAACCTGTTCTTCCACCCGGGGGAGTTCCTGCTGAGAGACTGACGTTGACGCGCTCCCTGCCTTCTCCGTCCCGGGAGAAGTGCCTGGCGTCCGGAGGTCCTGCCCAACCCTGGGAAGGTCGGCATTTTGGATCGAACGACGAAAACGTTTCACTGCGCAAAGGAGGACATCATGAAGATCGACAGACGGGATTTCCTGCGGCTGATGGGCATCGGCAGCGCCGTTCTCGTTCTCGGGCCGCGCGGCCTGGCCGGCGCAGCGGACGCGACGGGAGGGAAGGACGATTTCTTCTTCGTCCAGCTGTCGGACACGCACTGGGGATTCAACGACCCCAAGGTGAACCCCGACTTTGGGGGAACGCTCAAGAAGGCCATCGCGGCGGTCAACGGCATGAAGATACAGCCCGATTTCGTCGTGTTCACCGGCGATCTCACGCACAACACCGACGACGCCACGGAGCGAAGGAAGCGCATGGCCGAGGCCCGGGACATCATCAAGGGCCTCACGGTGAAGAACGTGAAGTTCATGCCGGGGGAGCATGACGCCGGTCTGGACAACGGCGAAGCGTTCCAGGAATACTTCGGCAAGACCCACTACACCTTCGATTACAAGGGCGTGCACTTCATCGTCATCGACAACGTCTCGGACCCGACGTCGAGCATCACCGACCCGCAGCTCGCCTGGCTCGATGGTGAGCTCAAGAAGCTCGACAAGGACTCCCGGATCATCGTGTTCACGCACCGTCCCCTCTTCCCTCTCTATCCCAACTGGGACTGGTGGACCCGGGACGGCCAGAAGGCCATCGATCTCCTGACACCCTACAAGAACGTCACGGTGTTCTACGGCCACATCCACCAGGAGCACCACCACATGACCGGAAGCATCCCGCACCACGCGGCTAAGGGCCTGATGTTCCCGCTGCCGGCACCGGGTTCGGTGCCGAAGCGCGTGCCCGTTCCGTGGGACCCCGCGGCGCCTTATAAAGGGCTCGGCTACCGAAGCGTGCAGGCAAGGACCGGATCGGCGGAGTATCAGATCACCGAATTCCCCGTCCAGAAAGGATGACACGATGAATACGAGGAAGATCGCGATCGCGCTTCTCGCACTGCTCGTTCTTGCCGTTGCGGCGTACGCCGCCGAGACCGCCGGAGAGCCGCAGGTCATCAAGATCACGGCGAAACGGTTCGAATACAATCCGAACGAGATCAGGATCAAGGCGGGCGTTCCGGTGATCTTCGAGTTCACTTCGCTCGACAGGATCCACGGGTTCACCGTGCCTGATCTGGGGAACATCCGGCTGACGATCGAACCGGGCAAGGCCAACCGGATCACCATCCTGGCCCCGAAGGCCGGCACCTACGAGTTCCACTGCGACATCTTCTGCGGGGACGGCCATGAAGGAATGACCGGCAAGATCATCGCCGAGGACTGAGCACGCGAGGGCGGCGCAGGCACAGAATGGCTATGCAGAGAGATACCATCGATGACGACGGGCCGCTGCGCGAACGCCTGAGAGAGGTCGCTGAGAAGAGTCCGGAAGTGGCTCCAACGGTCCGCCTGTACGGTGCCATCCTTCCCGTCCTCCGCGTGGAGACACCGCCCGTTCTCCCTGCCGGTCCGTCCGCCAACGAGGTGAGGATGCGGCTGGAGCAGGGCATCCCGCTCCTGGAAGGCCGCGACCTGGAGATCGATGTCCAGCAGGTCACCGATCTTGTGCTCAGGCTTGCGGACGCTGCGGAAAAGATCGGCGCACGGGTGAGCGCGGCAAGTGTCCGCCGGTGGATCGATCAGACGTGCGGCGGAGATGCCGGTGCAGCATTCCAGGCCATCCTGGCGTGCGAAACCCGGCCCCGGAGGGAGCTGGAACGCATGGGCGTGGACAGCGACGTCGTCGGGCTCATTGCGGAGACCGCGATGAAGCCTCTGCTGCGTGCGTGGCGATCTCAGCTGGCCCCGCTCGCAGCCGCTGTGCGCTGGGGAAAAGGGCGCTGCTTCGTCTGTGGTTCGGAACCCTTCTTTGCGGAACTCCAGGGAAACGACCAGGAAAAGCATCTTCGCTGCGGCTTATGCGGCGCCGACTGGCGCGTCAACCGGCTGTCCTGCCCCCATTGCGGGAACGAGGACCACCGTTCGCTCAGGGTGTTCCTTCAGGAGAACGATCCCGCAAGGCCGCGTATCGAGGCCTGTGACCGGTGCATGACCTACGTGAAGGTCCTCCTTGCCTTCGCCCCCACTCCTGTCGATCTGCTTCCCGTAGAAGACCTGGCCACCGTGCGCCTTGACGCCGAGGCGCACGAGCGCGGCTACCGGCGGGCATGCGGGACAGGGTGACCGCATCCCGAGGGAGCCCTCTCCGCGCAGGGAGAAGCTGGAACGCTTGCGTTCCGCTCCTCTCCCTGCTTTCTTCCTCATTCCCCGCTAGCGCTCCGCCGGAAGCACCGGCGCCTTCATGAGCGATTCCGGCATCTTGCCCGTCAGCGAATGAAGGAACGCCGAGATGTCGTCCGCCTGGGCCGCGGCAAGGTCCCTGCCGAGCTGGACCTTCGCCATGATGACAACCGCGTCGGCAAGCCGGTCCACCGACCCATCATGGAAGTACGGCGGCGTCATGGCCACATTCCGGAGGACCGGCACCTTGAAGACGAACTTGTCCGCCTCGTTCTTCGTCACCGCGAACCTGCCCTCATCGACAGTCGCGCTCTTCGTGTACTTCTGGTAGGGCTCGAAGACGCCGAACTTCTGGTACATCTGGCCGCCCAGGTAAGGACTGAAATGACAGGTCATGCACCCCGTGTCCAGGAACGTCCTGAGGCCGCGCTTCTGCTGCTCCGTGAGAGCCGTGGCTTTCCCCTGCATGAAGTCATCGAAGGGCCCCGGTGTCATGAGCGTCCGCTCGAAAGCTCCGACAGCCCTCGCAAAGTTCTCCACGGTAACGGGTTCCTTGTCATTGGGAAAGGCCGCCTTGAACAGGGCAATGTACTCCGGCATCCCTCTGAGGACCTTCTCGACCGACGCGTTGTCCGGCATCCCGAATGCCGGGGGCCCTGTCACCGCCTGCCGTGCCTGGTCCTCCACGTCCGTCCGGTTCCCGATCCAATGCGCCGAAATCTGGGAAGCGGCGTTCACGATCGTGGGCGAATTGCGCGGGTTTTCCTTGCAGTGGTTGCCGACCGCCTTCCGGAGGCCGTCCGCAGCATGGAGCGCCGGGGGATGACACTTGGCGCAGCTCACCGTCCGGTCGACGGAGATGCGGGACTCGAAGAAGAGGATGTTCCCGAGCCGCACTTTTTCCGGCGTGATCGGATTGTCAGCCGAAGGCATGGACGCAGGCAACGGCCCGAAGACGGCCTTTGCCCGTGCGATCAGGTCCTCATCGGGACCGGCGTACGCTGTCATCGAGATGAGGACGAGAAGACAGAAGAAAGCAGCAACCACAGAGCCAGAGCGTGAGAAGAAACATCGTTCCCGAATCTTCATTTCCCTATCCCTCCTTGTTCCGTCGAATTCATCCGGTGCGGCGGGACCGCATATATGTATTATAGCGTCTGCGCCGACGCCTGTACCGAAGGAGGTCACTTTCTCAGGGGGAAACGAGACAGGGGAACCGCACAGCGCGGAAGTCTCTCTCTTCTCGACCGGCAGCGGTGCAACTTTCGGGAAGAGAGCGAACTGGGGGCGACAAACGGGGGAGATCAGTCTCCTCGAACAAGCAGCGCGGACCGGCTCAGTTTGACGGCGGGTCCATCAGTAACCGAGAAGGAGGCCTGACGGGCATAACCAAGGATCTCGTCGAAGCGCTTCCGCGATACGTGCATTCGGGGCTCGGCATAGAGCAGCTTTCCCGCCGGTTTCAGTACCTTTGCCGCCTGACTGAAGAACTTCGGGATATCCTTCACCTCGTGCACCATCCAAAAGGCCAGGACGAAGTCCACGGATACATCGACGCGGATATCATCCGGCGCGGCCAAAATGGTCCGCACACGTTCCGAGACCCCGGCGCGGTGCGCCCGCTTGCGGCAGAGATCGAGCATCATCTGCTGCACGTCGACGGCCAGCACGCTCCCCCGCGGCCCGGCCATCTTTGCCATGGCCACGGAGAAGTACCCCATCCCGCAGCCGATGTCCGCGATGGCCATGCCGTCCTGTACGTAGGACCCCACAATCTGCCGGGGGTCATGGAGCCATTTCCGGAGCGGATTGTCGAAGGTCCAGGCCATCCACCAGGGACAGACCTTTTCGTCTCGGGACAACAACTTATCGAACAATCCAGACATAAGAACCTTCTTACCAAAAAGGCGCAAAGAGCGCGAAGAGAACCGTTCCCCGGTCTTTACACCCTGGCGACCTTCGCGTCGTCGCGGTTTAGTGGGTTCGCAGGACCATCAGAACAGCCGAACTTCCACCTCTTCGCCCGCCTCGATGCCGATGGAACTTAGCGGCACGACAACGGTGCCGACCGCCTTCACCAGCGTACTGATGAGCCCCGACGCGCCAAAGACCGGGATCGCGTAGAGGCCGTCATCGCGTTTCTCGAGCGTGACCCGCACATGGTCTTCGCGGCCCGGCGACGATGAGATGCTCCGGCTGAGCCTGGCCCGCACCGTGCGGCAGAGCATAACACCTTCGAGCGCGGGATCGGGAACAGCCCCCGTGAAACGCAGGAGCACCGGCCGGACGAAGACCTCGAAACAGATGGACACTGCCGCCTGATGACCCGGCAGTCCGAAGACAGGCACAGGTGTACCGCGCATCTTCTCGTTGACCAGCCCGATGATGATCGGTTTTCCCGGCTTGATCGATACGCCGTGAACCAGCACGCCGGGAGGGCCGAGCTCGTTGATGACCCCGGCAGTGAAATCCGCAGTGCCTACCGAGCTCCCGCCGGTGAAGAGGACGATCTGGCAGTCCGCCACGGACTCTTCGAGCACCTTCTTCAGCCGGACGTAGTCGTCGGGAAGGATCCCTTTCTTCACGGCGATCCCGCCGGCCTGAGCGATGAGACCTTCGAGATTATAGGAATTGCTGTCCCGTATCCGGCCGGGGCCGGGCACCGTATCGGCAGGGACGATCTCGCTGCCGGTGGAGATGATCGCAACGCGCGGTTTCCGGAAGACCGGGATGTGCGTAACGCCCATCGAGGCGAGGGCGGCCATGTCCTGGGGCCGGACCACGTGGCCGGCGGTCATGACCGATTCCCCTTTTCGCATGTCTTCGCCGACCTTGCTCACGTTCTCTTCCGGCGCGACCGGCTTCACGACCTCGATGGTCCGTTCGTCGACCGGCTGGGTCTGTTCGAACATGACCACCGCGTCCGCGCCCGCGGGAAGTGCGCCGCCCGTGGCGATCCTCATGCACTCGCCCTTTCCGATGGTCCTGTCCGGCATGACACCCATGGGGATGTCGCCCATGACGGAGAGCAGGGCGGGACGGGACTCGGCCGCTCCGAAGGTGTCTGCGGCGCGGACCGCGTAGCCGTCCATGGTCGAGCGGTCAAATTCGGGAAGGTCGGTGGGAGAGATGATATCGCGGGCGACGACCCTGCCCAGGGCCTCGCTGATGGTGAGGTCTTCGGAGAGGAGAACGGGAATGACGAGATGCCGGTCCAGGGTCAAGAGGGCGTCCTGGCGCGAGACCACCCCGCCCCGGCCGAGCATGTCTTTGATTGCCATGGGAACCTCAGGGATAGACCAACCACGGAGACACGGAGCCACGGAGAAAAACAAGCAAACATCAACGACCGATGCAAAATGAGAAGAAGAACACAAATTTCCAGGATGTTTCTCCGGTTCTCCGACCCGGTCTTTGCCGTTCTCCGTGTCTCAGTGGCTCCGTGGTAAGAGGGGATGGTTATTCACTTCCCCGCAGCCTTCGCCTTGATCCTGCGGATGACGGCAGCGGAGCGCATCCCTGCGATCGCCCCTTCACCGGCGGCGGTCACGATCTGCATGCCGCCGCAGGTGCAGTCGCCGGCCGCGAACACGCCCTCGAGGTTCATCTTCTGGTTGCGGTCAGTCAGCAGGCAGCCGCGATCGTCGGCCTGGCCACCGGAATTGACGATGAGGTCGTTGATAGGTGTGGAGCCAAGGGCGATGAACACCCCCTCGAGCGGCACGACGCGTTCCGTCCCGTCCGTAGCGATCTTCAGGCCTGTGACGAGCTCGTCGCCGACGACCTGCTTCACCTCCGAGACGGGCAGCATCTCGATGTTGGTCTTCGCCTTGAGGCGGGCCATCACGGTATCGACGATCTCCGGCTTCTTGTGCGGGATGAAGGTCACCTTTGAAGCGAGCTCGGCCAGGTGCAGCGCCTCATCGGCGGCCTCGTTGTCCGCGCCCACAACCGCGACCTGCCGACCGCGGAAGAAATTGCCGTCGCAGGTGGCACAGTAGGACACGCCCTTACCGAGGAACTCGCGCGCGCCGGGCACTTTCAGTTTCTTGCGCGCCACGCCCACGGCAATGATCACCACTGGCGCTTCATAGACCTCCTCGCGGGTCTTCACGCGTTTGATCTCGTCCTTCAGCTCCATCTCCACCACTTCGACCGGGAAGATCAACTCGGCGCCGAAGTTCTCGGCCTGCTTCTGCATGACCGCCGTCAGGTCGAACCCGCTGATGGCCTCGTAGCCGGGGTAGTTCTCGATCTCGGCGATCTTCGCCGTATAGCCACCGGGGAACTCCTTTTCCAGGATCACGCACTTCTGGCCGGCCCTGCCAAGGTAAAGGGCCGCAGTGAGACCCGCGGGACCGGAGCCGATGATGATCGCGTCATAGGATTTAGCCATCGATCCTTCCTCCTGAACGTGTTCTAGTTCATTGTATCCAAGGGACACGCGCAAGTCAACTTATCGCCGGAAACAGCAAAAGGGCATATCCCTGTGGACATGCCCTCTCGAGGCAACTGCACAGCCTTCTTCTATTTCGTTACCGTGGCGTTCTCGACAAGCACTTTATAGACGTAGCCGGCCCCGAAATCCTTGTCCTTCGCGACCGTGCCCGATATGGTCACGATGTCACCCACCGAGGGGACATCCTGCGATGTGACGACCAGGTTGTGGGTCCCCTTCTTCTGATCGCCCGATCCGTCCTGGATGTGGATCCAGTGCCGGTTCATGATCAGCGGAGAGACCTTGACCACCTTGCCCTTGACGGTCACCTGCTTCTTGTTGAGCGTCGACCGCTTTGCCCAGACCTCGCTGACGGTAAAGGCATTGGCGCCCGCCGCCTTTGCGACCTTGATGTCCTTCTCCTGCGGCGACACCTGCGCCTTGCTGCCGGCCCCGGCGCCCGCCTTCGCCATCGGACCGGATCCTGTCGTTATCGGACCGCCGGAGAACACGATCGATTCGAAGGTCCTGTCCAAGGTCTTGCTGTGAAAGTTCGTCATGACGGCGCCCGGTGCGAAGGTCATTTCCTTTCCAACGGTCACACTCATCTCCGGCACCGCGACCCAGGTTTTCTGGCCTCCCTTTTCGAGGCACACATAGGTGTACCCGCCGGCGTTCATGGTCTCCACGACCTTGCCGGAGAGACCTTCCGCCTCGGCGCTCTCGGTCCTCACCGATGGCGCATGCTTCGGCGCCGATGCCGGAGCGGACTTCTCCGGGGCGGCAGAAACCGCGCCGACCGTCACGGCGCAAGCGAGCAGAATCATCAGGAATGCTCTTTTTCTCATGGGAATGCTCCTTGTCCAATCTGGAGGGGTTCCGGAAGGACGATCGATCGGCCCCCGGAGGCGACAGGCGCAGCGGGTCAGGCGCAGGCCCGGGACGGCACAGCGCAGAGAGGGCTCACGTTGAGGACCGCAGCGTCGGTGCCGTTCTGTAGAAGGTCGATCATCCGAGCCAGGGATTCGTCATGCAGTAGAACGATCTGGTCCTTGTCGATGCCGCGCTTCCGCTCCCGGTTCAGGAGCGAGAGGAACACCATCCCCTTGTAGATGCGTTTATTGGTCTTGAACGAGAACAGGTACCGCTCAAGGGTGTTTTCCATGAACCGGTCGTTCCGGCGCTGGACCGCCTTGCTGAAGCTCACGGACTGGAGCCAGTAGACCTTGTTGATCATGCCGTCCGCCTTCATCTCCATCCAGGCGTGCTCCACATTCTTCATGTCCTCGGTCAGGATCCCGTGCGCAACGGTGTCGGCGGCCAGGTGGCTCAAGTAGCCGTAGGCGAAGGACTTCTCGGGCCATGTCTGCGCCTGGTCCAGAAGCCTGAGGCCCACGTCCCAGGAATGAGAGCTCTTGTCGTCGGGAAGATACTGCTTGCCGAGAATGCTGTCCGCCATCAGGTTGCCGTAGAGGTAGTCCTGACGGTACTGCCGGAGAAGGCTAAAGATGCCTGCGGGGATGAGCGGCGCGTAGGAGAATATCTCGTTTCCCAGGTACATATGGGTCAGAGGACCCCATGCGAATGCGAAGGAAGGAACGAGCGTAAAACCAAGAACGAGCAGAACGATGAATGCCATGCGATGTACTTCTTCTCTCTCTATGATAGATGAATGAATGCAGCACCGGCCGGGAAGATTGCCGGGCAACAATAAGTTACATGGTACTCCTCGACGGAGGCAGCGTCAATAGAAAAAATGGGTCGGGCAGGTATTTTTTACGCCTTGTGAGCGGCAGAGAAAAAGGCCCGGGGAGACCTCCGGGCCCTTCTGTCCTCCACCCGTTCTCATTTTTGCCCTTGAGGAGCAGGCTCCGCATCGGGCGGCCTGTCGGCCGAACTACTCGGGGCGACACCCCTCTTCATCATCGTGCCGCCGCCATTGGGCACAGCGCAGGCCAGCAGCACGAACGCAGCAATGACAGCCAATCCCGCAAGCATCAGACGTCTCATCTTCTCTTCTCCTCCTTTCGACAGTTATTTTCTCTATC
>JBAIYC010000126.1:0-1564 GCA_037916085.1 Nitrospirota bacterium
ACGTGGTGATCGGAGCTGACAGCCATACCTGCACCTACGGCGGCTTGGGGGCGTTCTCCACCGGTGTTGGCAGCACCGATGTAGCGGCTGCCATGATCACGGGAGAGGCATGGTTCAAGGTGCCGGAGACGATGAAGTTCATCTTCAAGGGAAAGCTCGGCAGATGGGTGGGCGGTAAGGACATCATTCTCCGGACCATCGGAGATATCGGGGTGGACGGCGCCCTCTACCGGGCCATGGAGTTCACCGGCGAGCCGATCAGGAAACTCCCGATGTCGGGCAGGCTCACGATCTGCAACATGGCCATCGAGGCCGGCGGAAAGAACGGCATCATCGAGCCGGATGAGATCACCGAGAAGTACGCGGCCAGGCGGGCCCGGCGCAAGTACAAGTTCTACAAGAGCGACAAGAAGGCGAACTACGTTGAAGTGAGGGAGTACGATCTCACAGGCATGGAACCGCAGGTGGCCTGCCCGCACTTGCCGGAGAACGTGAAGCCCGTGAGCGCCGTCGCTTCGGTCAACATCGACCAGTCGGTCGTCGGCTCCTGTACGAATGGCAGGATTGAAGATATCCGCGAGGCCGCCAAGGTCATCAGGGGCCACAAGGTCCATCCCTATGTCCGCATGATCGTGATACCGGCGACACAGGCGGTGTACAAACAGTCCATCAAGGAAGGGCTCGTAGACATCTTCATCGACGCGGGAGCGGCCTTCAGCACGCCGACGTGCGGACCTTGCCTGGGTGGGCATATGGGTATCCTTGCCTCGGGCGAGCGGGCAATCACCACGACGAACCGGAACTTCGTCGGTCGCATGGGCAGCCCGAAGAGCGAGGTCTATCTTGCGAGCCCTGCGGTAGCAGCTGCGTCGGCCGTTCTCGGCAGGATCGGAAGGCCTGAAGAGCTGAAGTAACGACACCTTACCAGAGGCAGAAAGAAGAATACCCTTTGACAGGATTACAGGATAAGATCTGGTCGATATAGATTTCATTCCGTCAATCCTGTTATCCTGTCCAAGATTTGGAGCTCTTGATGAAATTCAAAGGCAAAGCATGGAAATTCGGTGCCGATATCGATACCGATGCCATCATTCCGGCACGGTATCTGAACACGTCTGACCCGAACGAATTGGCGAAACACTGCATGGAGGACTCCAAGAATCCGGACTTCATAAAGAAGATGAAGCCCGGGGACATCATCGTGGCCGACAAGAACTTCGGCTGCGGTTCGTCGCGAGAGCACGCCCCGATTGCGATCAAGGCAGCCGGCGTCTCCTGCGTGGTGGCAAAGAGCTTCGCCCGTATCTTCTACCGGAACTCCTTCAATATGGGACTTCCGATCTTTGAAAGTGCCGAAGCCGCGTCGGGCATCAGCGAGGGAGACCAGATCGAGGTCGACGCCGATGCCGGCGTCATCCGCAACCTTACCTCGGGCAGGGAGTTCAAGGTTGCGCCGGTACCCGCGTTCATGCAGGAACTGATCGCTGCCGGCGGTCTTATGGCGTACACGAAGAAGAAGGCGGGTTTGGCGTGACGGCCTGTTTCAAACTGATGCGTCTGCTGG
>JBAIYC010000127.1:0-7414 GCA_037916085.1 Nitrospirota bacterium
AGTCGACGAGGCCGTCTATCCATTCCCGCCGTCTGTCGGTATCAAAGAGGACCGTCGCTACCAGGGGCAACGGTGCGTCGACGACGCCAATGCCTCTGAACGCGATCAGCCCGCTGCCCTTTGCTTCTTTCCGGAAGATCTGAATTCCGTCGGCGGTGTTGTCAACGCTCTCCCATTCGGCAGCGTTCCCTGGTTGCGCTTCAAGTACTACAAGTACAAGGAATGCGAGAGAAAGACCTACTATCTGTCCGAGGCGACGCCAAGAACCGACCGGAGAGGGTCCCCGAGCGGCTCTGTATTTCACATGATGAAGGTCGAGGCTCATGAATATTGGTTCTCGTATTCCGAATTGCTCCGTGCCGTGACACGATTTCTTGCCACGAGGCTGTGCCGATAAAGCCAAGTTCGCACGACGCGGATCGAAAGCGGGGAACCCTCAAAAGATATGAACCGGGTCAAAAAGGCTAGTGATCCACGATCCACAGGCCTGTTCGACGGAGCCCATCTTATTATAGCGAAAAAGGGGAGTGAATGACCCGGTACGACCCATGGTGGCCGGGCGTCCGTCGCCCCCGTGAAGGGCTCGACCCGTATGTTGGACGCCATGAGCAACTGTCTATGCCTGCTCGCGTGGTGCTCGACGGAGCATGATCAGGAGGGCAGCTCAATCGTCACTTCTGTTCCCTGTCCGGATTTGCTCATGACCATGATTTTGCCCTGGTGGCCATCAATAATCTTTTTCGCGATGGGCATGCCAAGACCCGTTCCACTCTTCTTGTTCGTGTAGAAGGGCAGAAAGACGTTCTCGAGGGTCTTCTTGTCCATCCCCGTGCCTTGATCCTTGATATTTATGCTTACGTTATTACGAGCGACAGCAAGACAAACGGTAACGCTCTGCCCCTCACACGAGGCTTCTATGGCATTTGTAATAAAATTCACCAAAGCTCTCTCCAGATGAAAGCTGTCAACGCTCCTGATCACCGGGTGAGAAGGCAGAGTGGTTGAAAGGGGAACGTTCCTCTGTTTCGCTTTCATACTACAGGCTGCGATTCCGCGTTCGACGACGTTTCTGACGTCTTCTTCCTTGGTATCCAATTGAATTGGTGCCGCGAAATCAAGCACTCCGCTCACGATCTTCTGCATCTTGTCTGCGGAATTGATGATCGCTTGAGCGGCAGTATCGACCTTTCCCTTTCCCTCCATAAGATGTTCAGCAAATCCTCGGATCACGATAAGCGGATTCTTAAGATCGTGAGCGATGACTGTGGATATCCTGCCGATCTCCGTGAGATAACGGTTCTTTTCCAGTTGTGCCCGCTGTCTCTTCTCTCGATCGACGAGGTAGCCTGCGACAAATGCAAAAAAGCCCTGCAACAGCAGCGGAAGCAGACGGTTCGTTTCACTCAGAATTGCACCGGGCCAGGTCATTAGAACGTAGGGAAAATAGAGGGAGAAGACGAGAAGATAGAACAAGGCGGCCCCCCGTAGGCCGTAGGCCAGCGCCCCGAGAAATACCGGTATATAATACAATTCGCGGTATATATTGTGCAGTACATGTCCCGTCCCGATGGAGGAATAATGCAGATAGGTAACGAACAGGATCATAAGTGTGATCGGTACTGCTGCAATCTTCTTGTGAGGCATGATCATCCTCCTCTTTGGAAAAGGGAAGCGGGAAAGCAGTCCTCATCCTTGCTCAGTCAACCGGCGAAAGGACAATGTCACCGGGTTCAAACAGAACGCTGACCAGACTCAATGAACGAGAATAGTAGTTATGTTGACGTGCCACTGCAGCGAACCACCGGCGCCATCTACTCTATCTTCTGTGCATGAAGTGCCGACCGGACAATTCGCGCGAATTCCCCTTTTGAGACCGACTTGTCCACGAACTCGAATACGCCCAAATCCCTCGACATAAGGTAATTCTCGATGCTTGCGCACGCTGTCAGCAGTATCACCGGAACTTCAGGGCGCAGTTTCCGAAGGATATCGGCGAATTCCAGGCCGCTCATTCCGGGCATTTTGTGGTCGGTGATGACCACTTTCACCTCAGAAGTATTCTTGAGCGCAGCGAGTGCGGATATTGGATCAGGTTCAGCAAGGACCCTGTATCCGAAATCCTCGAGGTTCCTGCAATAGAGCAGTCGCGTGTCCGGCTCGTCGTCAACGATCAGTACGGTTTCTTTTTCGTTACCTATTTTTATGTCATCAGTCTTCCGTCCGGACAAAGCCCGGTCAGAATCCCGAATAAAGGAAAGAAAGTCGGAACCACATGCGTGCGAGGACTTCTTGCCTTTGCCGACATCCCGGATATTGCTTCCTTGCCGTTCTGTTTTGCTCCTTATTCTCTCGATTTCTCTATATGAAATGTAAGGAATCATTTCTTCTCCATTCCGCCGAGTTCTGAATTCAATCTTCTCCTTGTATAAATGGTGCCGCTCGGCTCGTTTTGTAGTGCACGGGTTTCAGCCGATGACAATGTGGCGACGAACGTGATACTGCGGCCTGCGTCTTGAGGGCGAGCATTACTGCCTGCCTGAAGAAACGGAGGGTCCGGCTTCGCGCGTGCCACGAGTTAGATGGTTAGGAAAAGTGAAAACAACGAACGGAGCTTATGCAGGAGGGGCGCGGATCTCTAAGGATGCTGGGATATTCTGATGGAGATCAGTTGGGCCGGCGACCGCGTGATATGCACGTACCCAGGCCAGATTATGGCTGAAATCATAGAAAGGATTTGTTACACCGAAAAGCAGCTGGCTATAGATGTCAGTGAACGTGGAATTTTGCCGAAGCGCCTCGTCGTCGGGCGGATAGTACGCGGGGTAGAGAGCACAGGTGAAGATGAGGATCAGTATTGCGAGCGATAAGCGCTTTTGCATGACCAACTCCACAGTATAAATCGTACTATTGCTCGTCAGAAAAGTCAACATGAACGATGTTCCGTTGTGCACCCTTTTCGGGCCGATCGCACTTACGACGAAGGCAACGCGGAATTTTCAGTCACTCGACACAACCCGTGGTGGCCGGGCCTCCGTCGGCCCCAGCGATAGGGCCCGGTCCGTGTGCTTCCAAGAAAGCATATTTTTGCCTCGATTTCCCCTTGACATCACCCTTCCTCCCCAGTATAGTAAGTGCCTACTAACATGCAGAAGACCATGGACACACGGGAACGGTTGATCGGCGCCACCATGCGGCTCGTCTCGGAAAAGGGCTACCTGGGTGCCACGACACGGGAGATTGCCCGGGAGGCGGGGGTGTCGGAGCTCACGCTCTTCCGGCACTTCGGCTCGAAGGAGAAGCTCTTCGAGGGCATGCTGGGCCAGTATACCTTCCTGCCGAAGATGCGGGAGCTCCGGCCGCAGCTCGAAGGACTGTCCTATGAAGAGGCGCTCCGGACCGTGGCCACGCGGTTCCTGCTGACGCTGAAGGAGCAGAAGCCCTTCGTGAAGATCGTTTACTCCGAGGTGAACCTCTACCCCGGAAAGATCCGGAACGTCTACACCAATACGATGGACGACATCCGGGCGACGCTTGCGGACTACTTTACCTCGCTCCAGCGCAGGGGCGTGGTGCGGAAGCTCTCGGCCGAAACGGGCGCACGCATGTTCCTTGGCATGCTCTTCTCATACTTCCGCTCCGAGGAGATCATCCGGGGAGTGGACATAACCCGTGGCGGGAAAATGGAACGTGCGGTGCGGGAGATCGTGGATATCTTCGTTCACGGGACGCTCAACAGCGCGAGGAACGGCAGCGTGAGGAGAAAACGACCATGAGACGATCGAAGGGGAAACGCATCATCGTGGCTTTGGCGCTGCTGTTCCTGGCAGCGGGGCGGTCGGGCGCGGAAACGCCATCTACCGGCGAGACGACAACGACGCCCCTCGTTTCCGGCGGTACGGTCACGGCGTCGCCGATGCCGTCGAAGCAGGGCGAGCGTCTCTCGCTGCAGCAGTGCGTGGACATCGCGCTCAGGCGGAACCCGACCATCTTTGCCGCGAACTACACCGTGAACGCGGCGGACGCGCGGGTGGGCCAGGCGCTCTCGGCGTACTATCCCCAGGTCAGCCTGACGGGTGATTACAGCAAGAGCTCCATTACCACGAATTCGGTCACCGGATCGCACGACCTGTACCAGGGGAATGCCGCGCTTACCCAGAACATCTATGATTTCGGCAGAACCTCCAGCACGGTGCGTATCCAGCGCCTGAACGAGGATGCCACGCGAACCGACCGCCGGAGCACGGTTACCCAGGTGGTCTTCAACGTGAAACAGGCGTATTATAACCTCCTGCAGGCCGAGAAGAACCTGGACGTGGCGATCGAGACGGTGAAGCTGACCAGGGACCAGCTCGATCAGGCCCAGGGGTTCTACGACGCCGGCGTCAAGTCCAAGTATGACGTGACGTCGGCCGAGGTGAACCTGAGCAACGCCAGACTTGCCCAGATCCGGGCGGAGAACGGCGTCTCTGTCGCCCGGGTGACGCTCAAGAACGCTATCGGTGACCCTGATCTCCCGGACTTCACCATCGAGGACACCCTCGCGTTCCAGAAATATCCCATCACCTTCGATGCCGCCGTCCAGCGGGCCTATGAGAACCGGCCGGACCTGCAGTCCGTCTTGTCAAGGAGGGAGGCGTCCAAGGAGTCGGTCTCCCTCGCGCGGAGCGGCTACTATCCGACGCTCTCCGGCAATGCGAACTACAGCCGGGTGGGCGACACATGGGCGCCCGATCAGAACGCATGGAGCGCCGGCGTGACGCTGACCTTCCCGCTCTTTAACGGCTTTCTCACGAACTACCAGGTGAAGGAAGCGAAGGAGAACCTGAACACCCAGAAGGCCAACGAGGACACGCTCCGCCAGAGCATCCTGCTCGACGTACAGTCATCGTACCTCAACCTGACCGCCCTGGAGGACGGCGTGGCCGTCGCCGAGCTGACGGTCCAGCAGGCGCAGGAGAACTACGACATCGTGAACGGCCGCTACAGCGCCGGCGTCGGGAGCCCGCTGGACGTGACGAACGCGCTGGTGGGCCTGGCCAATGCCAAGACAAACTACATTGCTGCGCTGGCGAACTACAAGATCGCCGAGGCAGCGCTTCAGAAGGCGATGGGAGAATAAACCTGATCTCCCGTTTGAGATCTGACAGGGAAGGCTGATAAGGCATGATCACCAGCAGAAACGTTCCACTGATCCTCGTGATGACACTCGTTCTCGGAGCGGGGGCCTGCTCCAAGGCGAAGCAGCCGCCTCCGCGCGTCGTGCCGGTCACTGCAGTGCCGGCGGACCGGAAGGACGTGCCGCTCCAGATCAAGGCCATCGGCAATGTAGAGGCATACAACACCGTTTCGGTCAAGTCGCAGGTGAGCGGCGAGATCAGCGAGGTGTTCTTCCGGGAAGGGCAGGAGGTCCGGGCGGGCGACAAGCTGTTCCAGATCGACCGCCGCCCCTTCGAGGCGGCGCTCCGCCAGGCCGAGTCGGCGCTGGCCCGCGACCGTGCACAGGCCTCGAACGCTGCAACGGATGCCGAACGCTATTCCACGCTGTCGGCGAAGGGCTTCGTTTCAAAACAGGAGTTCGACAGCGTGCGGACCAATTCCGAAGCGCTGAAGGCCGTGGTACAGGCGGACGAGGCCGCGGTGGAAAACGCGCGGCTCCAGCTGGGTTACACGCTGATCAAGTCGCCGATCGACGGCAAGACGGGTTCCATCCAGACCAAGAAGGGCAACGTGGCAAAGGCGAACGACCTCCCGCTGGTGACCATCAACCAGCTGATTCCGATCAATGTCAGTTTCGCCGTTCCAGAACAGGACCTTGCGGCGATCAAGCGATACCGGTCCACCGGTGAGCTGCATGTCGATATCAACATCCCGCAAGGCGGCGGAAAGCCTCTTCACGGTACGCTTACTTTCATTGACAATGCCGTGAACACGACGACCGGCACGATCTTGCTCAAGGCCACGAGCCCCAACGCGGATCACGCTCTGTGGCCGGGGCAGTTCGTCGAGGTGATTCTGAATCTCACGACCGAGAAGAACCGCGTGTTGGTTCCCACCGAAGCCGTCCAGACCGGACAGCAGGGACAGTACGTCTATGTGATCAAGAGCGACATGACCGCCGAGCTGAGAAACGTCAAGCCGTCACGGGTCTTCGAGCGGTGGACGCTCATCGACGCCGGCGTGGCCCCCGGCGAGACGGTCGTGACCGACGGCCAGCTCCGCCTCGTGCCGGGAGCGAAGGTGGAGCTCAAGAACGCGAAGCAAGAAGAAGGAAAACAGCCGCCGAGCGTTGCAGAGGTTCCCAAGGCGGCGGAGCCGAAGGAAGCGGCGAAGCAGAAATAGAGCATCTCCGATACAAAGACCATGAACATTTCCGACATCTGGATACGCCGGCCTGTCATGACCACGCTGGTCATGCTCTCGATCCTCTTCGTGGGCATCGCGGGCTACCGGCTCCTGCCGGTCTCCGACCTGCCGAACGTGGACTTCCCTACGATCGTGGTGACCGCGAACGTGCCTGGCGCCTCCCCCGATACCATGGCGTCGGCGGTCGCCACGCCGCTGGAGAAGCAGTTCTCCACCATCGCGGGCATCGACACGATGACGTCCGTGAACGCCCAGGGGCTGACCCAGATCACCATCACCTTCGACCTCAGCAGGAACATCGATGCTGCTGCGCAGGACGTGAATTCCGCCATTGCCGGCGCGCTCAAGCAGCTTCCCCAGAACATGCCGAGCCCGCCGAGCTACCGCAAGGTGAACCCGGCGGACCAGCCGGTGATCTACCTTGCGCTCAGCTCCCCGACGCTGCCGCTGTCCAGCGTGGACGACTATGCGCAGACGCTTATCGCCCAGCGCGTCTCCATGATCAACGGCGTGGCCCAGGTGCAGGTCTTCGGGTCGCAGAAGTACGCGGTTCGCGTGAAGGTGAACCCCCGGGCGCTCGCCTCCCGCGGGATCGGCATCGACGAGGTCGCGAATGCGGTGGCCCGTGCGAACGTCAACCTGCCGACCGGCACGCTGTACGGCGCGAACCAGGCCTTCACCGTCCAGGCAACGGGCCAGCTGAACGACGCCGTGGCCTACCGCCCGCTCATCGTGGCCTACCGGGGAGGCTCGCCCGTACGACTCCAGGAACTGGGCACGGTCATCGACAGCGTGGAGAACGACAAGATCGCCAGCTGGTACCGCGACCAGCGGGCGATCATCCTGGCCATCCAGCGCCAGCCCGGCACGAACACCGTCGAGGTGGTCGATTCGATCAAGCAGCTCATCCCGTGGTTCAAGGAACAGATGCCGGCCGCGGTGGACATGAACGTCCTCTTCGACCGCTCTGAATCCATCCGCGACTCCGTTGCCGACGTGAAGTTCACGCTCGTTCTCACGGTGTGTCTTGTCATCATGGTCATCTTCCTGT
>JBAIYC010000128.1:0-1765 GCA_037916085.1 Nitrospirota bacterium
TCGATATCGTTTCCGTCGTGGACATGCAGGAGGTCGATAACGCCATCAACCAGGCCCGGAAGGAAATCCTCCAGCGGTACGATTTCAAGGGATCGAAAAGCGCGATCGAGCTCAGGCCCAAGGAGCACGAGCTCGTGCTGATCTCGGACGATGACTTCCGGATGAAAGCCGTCGTCGATATTCTTCAGGGAAAATTCGTCAAGCGCGGGGTGCCGCTGAAAGCGCTGACCTACGGCGCCCTCGAACAGGCGGCGGGCGGGACAGTCCGCCAGGTCGTCAAACTGCAGAACGGGATCGACAAAGACAACGCCAGGCTCATCGTGAAGCTGATCAAGGAGACGAAGCTCAGGGTCCAGGCGCAGATCATGGATGACCAGGTGAGGGTCAGCGGAAAGAACAAGGACGACCTCCAGAGCGTCATCCAGATGCTGAGGAAGGCCGATCTGAAGTTCGCCGTGCAGTATGTGAACTACCGGTAACCGCCGATGCGGAATCTTTTTGCTGCCGTTCTCCTCTTTGCTGCCTGGCTGCGGGCACCGGGCCAGACCTCGATCCCCGTTCAGTTTCCGCAGGACCCATCCCGCAACGGCGCGGTGGCGTCGCTCTCCCGCGGCGGTTCGACGTTCATCTCCCTGAACGACCTTGCCCGGCTTCTCGGCATCCAGATGGTCGTTCACGACGACACCCGAAAGATGGAGCTTCACACCGACATGTTCACGGTGAAGGTGACTGCAAACAATCCCTTCGTGATCATCGTCGACAAAAAAGGGAACGGCAGCCTTGTGCAGCTGCCCGTGAACATGATTTATTCGTCTCATGCGTTTTTTGCTCCGGCCGATCCCTTCATCCCTCTGTTGAAGAACGCCCTCGCCGAGGAGATCACATTTGACCGGAGATCGATCACCGTCGGCCGGCCGAGGCCCGTCTCGGCGTTCGATATCACCGGCCTTGCGTTCAGCCAGAAGTCGAACGGATATCTCGTCCGCATCCTCTGTTCGCGGAAACTCTCCGACTACGAGAGCTTCCTGAAACCGATCGGGAACGATACCTGGCTCTACATCACCATCGCCAACGCCCGTGCCGATCTCAATGCCATCCGGGCGGTGCCCGCGACCGAGGTGGTGAAAAAGGTCATGGTGTTCCAGTATCCCACGTCGGTGCAGCTGACATTCCGGCTGAAAGGGCAGTTTACCACGACCGAACCGATATCGGCGGAAAACGGCAACGACATCCTCGTGTCGATTCACATGCCCTCCCCCGCCCAGGTCGCCAGCCGCAACACACACGACTTCGAGCGCACACTTCAGCGCGAGCGCGACAAATGGAAACTCGACGTGGTCGTCCTCGATGCCGGGCACGGCGGCGACGACCCCGGGACCATCGGTGTCCTGCGGACGAAGGAAAAAGATGTGACCCTGGGAATCGCTTTGAAGCTGGGGAAGCTGATCGAAAAACGGCTCCCCGGTGTGAAGGTCGTGTACACCCGCAGGCGCGACGAGTTCGTCGAACTCTACCGGCGGGGCCAGATCGCGAACGAAATGGGCGGGAAGCTGTTCATCAGCATTCACTGCAACGCGATGCCGCACAGGCCCAACCCCATGCACGGCTTCGAGATCTACCTCCTCAGGCCCGGGAAGACTGAAAATGCCCTGCGCATCGCGGAACGCGAAAATGCCGTCATCAAACTGGAGCAGGGATACCAGGACCGCTACCAGCAGCTGACCGACGAGAACTTCATCCTGCTGACGATGGCGCAGAGCGCCTA
>JBAIYC010000129.1:0-7629 GCA_037916085.1 Nitrospirota bacterium
GTTCCTTCTTCCAGCCTGTCGAAGGTCGCCTCGATGACGCTGTTCCTGTGGAAGTAGATCTCCCTGCCGTCGTTGGTCATGATGAACCCGTATCCGTCAAAGGGAAAGATCTTCGCGACCGTGCCGCGCGGGGCCTCCGTGTGCAGCTTCACATCTCCGCGCCTCATGCGAGCATGCTCTTCGAGCTGCCGTTTGGCAGCGTCAAAGGCGTCACGGACGGCGACATACAGGTCCTCGTTCTCGATACGGTTGACCACAAGCTCCTTTCCCGGCACCGTGATATCAACGCGCACCGAGAACAGCTTTCCCTGGTGCTGTCTTCGCTGGCATTCCTCAATGACGACACGGCAGCCCATGATGCGGTCCGAGAACTGGTCGAGCTTGGACATCTTTTCGCGGATCTTTGCTTCCACTGCTTCCGAATGCGGCACGTTCTTCAGGGTGATCTGAGGTGTGATCTTCATGCTGTCGCTCCTCTCTCTTCTCTTATTCTCTCGTATTTTGTCTAATTTAAAAGTAGCAAAAAAGCGCGGGGCTGTCAATTGGGCAGAAAAATCCAGAATAATCGCGGCCTAGGGCACTTGACGATCGAACGCAAAGGGCTTAGCATATCGTATATATTGTATGCGAAGAAGGATGGACGGCGATGAGCAAGGTCTTCTTCAAGGTGGAGAAGCAGTTCTGCGGCGAATGTTCGCTGGCGCTCAGGCGGTTCATCGGCGGCATGAACGGCGTGGCCAACGTGGACGTCGAGAGCGGAATGGTCTCCGTGGAATTCGATGGAACGCGGATCGATGAGGACCGGGTCCGAAAGCTCACCCGCGACAGCATCGAGCGGCTCGGCTACCGGCTCGATGAGGATTAGCTGCTCAGTAGGGGTGGCACGCGAGGCAGAGCTCGGTCTCCGGCATGCGCAGAAGCGTTCCGTAGGGGTTCTTATGCGGATCGTGGCAGGTGACGCAGGTCATCTTGCCGTCCGCGAGCGGAAGCTTCTTCGGCTCAAGGGAAGGCGCGATGCCCACGCGGTGCTCCTGCGGAGCGACGCGGTCGGGGTGGCACTCCAGGCAGAGTCCGGAAGGGGCTTTCTTGAGAGCCGCTGACGTCTTTGTTCCTTCGGTCACATGGCAGGTGGCGCAGTCCGTTTTGGATGCAGGGAGAGGAAAGGACGCGGGACGTGTTGCCGGTGGCGTCGCTCCTGCGCACGAAACGGTGATCGCTGACCACGAAAGCAGTACGACGGCTGTTCTCCGCATATCCATCCTGAGGGTCCTCCCCCGGCCCGGTCATGCCCTCCCACTGAGCCGTTCTTCCCGGTGATCGCCTGTTCACTCACCCTAGCACCGCGCACCGAACTTGTCAAGTCGGGCGGCCCGGAGCGGCCTTTTTCTTGCACAAAAATCGTGGTTATGCTACTATGCGTCCCGTGATGCGGACGATCAGTGTGATCCTCGCGGCCGCAATGACGGCAGCCGTTGCGCTGGCGGCCGCTCCCGACAAAGGGCTGACCGTGAAAGGCGTGCGGTTCTTCTCCTACGCGGGTTTCACGCGCATCGTCTTCGAGGCGGAGCAGGCTGCACCCTATGTCCTGACGCGCTCCGGCGACGGCAGATCGGTCTATTTCAGTTCCTACGGCGGTCCTTTCACCCTCCTGGTCCCGCGGCTTCCAGTCATTGACGACGGCGTCGTGAAGGCGCTGGAGTCCCGCCAGGACGGCAATCAGAAGGCCATCACCATCCAGCTCGGCCCCTCGGCCGGCGAGATCAAGGACTTCGTGCTTCATGGTCCGGACCGCATCGTCGTCGACGTGCTTCGCGGAACGCAGCCGGCGGCCGCGACAGGAAGGACGGGCGCCGTTATCGTGATCGACCCCGGGCATGGCGGGCCTGATACGGGGATCACGACGGTCCAGGGTCCCGAGAAGTCACTGACCCTTGAACTCGCGAACGCGCTGCGCAAAATCCTCCGGAAATCCGGCACGAAATATACTGTCATCCTGACGCGGGAGCAGGACCAGGCCGTGTCCCTTGACGAGCGCGCAGCTGCGGCCAACGCCGCCGATGCGATGTTGTTCATCAGCCTGCACCTGTCGTCGGGCCCTGAAAACCGGGCGTTCATCCTGGACCCCGATGAAGGGCGAGCCCTTCCCGCCTCGGGCGGGCGCGGGGACTTCCTGGGCTTCGACGCCCAGTCGGACCGCCAGCAGCAGTCCTGGGGCACTCAACAGGCCGAGCACGCCCAGGAAAGCGACCGGCTGGGGCGCGCCATCGTGCGGGAGTTGACGGAGCGTGCGGGGGCGGAGCCCGACCAGGTGCCGCTTGCCCTGCTGAAACCGGTGGCGGCTGCGGCCGTCCTGGTCGAGGTGGGGGCCGGACAGAACCGGCAGCGCACCGCCGAGGCGATTGGGCGGGGGATCGAGCAGTATGTCCGAGAGAAACGATAGGCGCCTGGGCGTTGACCGGCCGCTGGTCCTGGCAATCGCGATTGGCATCATCGTCGTTGTGGCGGCGGGCGGCGGATACCTGTGGCATCGGCACGGCAACGGGTCGCTGCCGGCACCCGTCCCGCAGGAGCGGCCGCAGGTTGCTCCTCCCGTGCGGCCGGACGAGCCGGTCCCGGTCACCCTTTTCGTGCCCGCGAAAGGGATGCTCGAGCCGGTCATGGCCGGTGTGCGGCATCAGTCAGACTTCCAGCTCGAGGCCCGCGAGGCCATTGCGGCGGTCCTTTCCGCAGACCACGGCGGACAGGCGGCGGTGCTGAAGGAGCTCCGTCTCCGCGCTCTCTTCCTCGACCCGGCCGGCACAGCCTTCGTCGATCTTTCCGCCGCGGGACAGAAGGAGGTACGCGCTTCCGTCTGGGACGAGCTCTTGGCGGTCTATGCTATTGTCAATACGCTCACCCAAAACTTTCCGGAGATCCGTCAGGTCCGGTTCCTTCTTGACGGACGGGAAACGCAAACACTCGCGGGCCATGTGGATCTTTCCCGTTCCTACGTGAAACGCACTGATCTGGTGCGGAGCCAGTAATCCCGGAAGAATTCCGCTGAAAGGACGCAAGAGGAGGACAGACAGGGAAGGGACGCACACCCGGAAGGGGATGTCCCGGACGGGGTTCTCCTGGTTTTTGGCAGTTGTGCTCCCGCCTCATTCGAGATAGAGGCCGTGCACCGGACAGTACCGTCTGAATGTCCTCGCGCGTCCGCGGTGAAAGGACCTCGAAGTTCTCTCTCCATGCAAAAGGCCATCGGCATATTCGATTCCGGGGTTGGGGGGCTGACCGTGCTAAAGGCACTCATGGCCGCCCTGCCCCGGGAGCACACGATCTATCTCGGCGACACCGCCCGGGTGCCGTACGGCATCCGCTCGCCCGAAACGGTCACGCGGTATAGCTTCGAGAATACGCGTTTCCTCCTGGCGCAGGAGATCAAGCTGCTGGTGGTCGCCTGCAATACGGCGTCGGCGATCAGCCTCGGGGCCGTGAAGAAGGAGTTTCCGCTCCCGGTCATCGGCGTGCTGGAACCGGGCGCCCGAGCAGCGGTCGCTGCCACGCGTTCCGGCAGGGTGGGGATCATCGGCACAGAAGCCACGATCGCGAGCGGCGCCTATGAGAAGGCTATCCGCACACTGGCGCCCGACGTCGAAGTGCGCAGTTGTGCCTGCCCGCTCTTTGTGCCGCTGGTGGAAGAGGGATGGTTCGACAACGAAGTCGCCGAACTGGTCGCGCGCCGCTATCTCGAACCGCTCCGGGCCGGCGGGATCGATACGCTGGTCCTCGGCTGCACGCATTATCCGCTCCTCAAGGGCGTCATCGGACGGATCATCGGCGAAGGGATCACCCTCATCGATTCGGCGACCGAGACCGCCAAAGAGGTCGCCGACGTGCTGGACAAGCTCCACTGGGAGCGCCCCGACGCCGGGGATGCCGTCCGTCGATACTTTGTAACCGATGCGCCGCCGCGCTTCGAGAGGATCGGGAAGCTCTTTCTGGGCGATGCACGCCTCACCGCAGAACAGGTGATGATGGGCTGCGCCTGACTGCACGGCGCGACGAGGAGACCAGGTGCGCATGAAGAAGGACTGTACTTATACGCGGAGACGCCTGTCCCGCTATCTTGCGGGGCATCTGTTCCTGTTGCAACGGCGGCGGATCGAGCGTCACCTGGCGTCGTGCGCCCTCTGCCGTTCCGAGTTCGACGCGGTCCGGCGGATCGATGAGACCCAGCGCATCCTGCGGGACATCGGGCCTGCGGAGGGGCTCGCCCGGCCGCTCAATGCGGTCGCCGCATCGCTCAGACGCCTGCTGTTCCGGCCGCTCTGGCTGGCGGTCTTCGTTGCGGCGGCAATCGCCGCATACGTCTACGTCATCCATCCGCTCCTGCATGACCCGGACCTGGATCGGCTCGACGCGCCAGTCCCTCCTGCTGCCGCCCCGGCTGCGCCGCCGCACAGGCCTCCCGTTGCGGTAACGCCCGAGCCGGAACCGAAGAAGACCGCCCCGCCTGGTCCCGCTGCCGCGCCGGCGGCGTCCCCTCTCGTGATCACTATCACGATGGAAAAAGAGAAGGAGAAATCGGGCATCCAGCAGATCAACGAGGCGATGAAGGAACATCCACAGCTCAGGACGATGCGGTTCAGCGAGTCGGTACGGGAGATATCCGGCAGCCTCACCGCGGTCGATCTCTACACCTTCTTCAGCCGGATCGAGGGGGCGGGCAAGGTAACCTACAAGCGTTCCCGTCTTGCCGCTGCCGGCGAAGGAGAGCTTGTTTCGTTCGTCATGAAGCTGCAGACCATTTCCGCCCACCGCCGGCCGGCCGGAGCGGGGTCCGAACAGCCTAGGGACAAGACCGTGACCAAGTCCGCAGAAACACCGGCCGAGACGCAGCCTGCTCAGGCGGACGTCGGATCTTCTCAGACGACCTCGCAGGGACAATAAGCTGGGGCAGGCACCATGTCATTCCAGGAAACCATCGAGTACCTCTTCGGTCTCCAGAAATACGGCATCAAGTTCGGTCTGACGAACAGCGAACTGCTCATGCAGCGCATGGGTGAGCCGCATCGTCGCTTCCGTTCCGTTCACATCGCCGGGACCAACGGCAAGGGTTCGACCGCGGCCTTCCTGGACAGCATGCTCCGGGCTGCGGGGTATCGCGTCGGCCTCTATACGTCCCCCCACCTCGTGAGCTTCACCGAGCGCATCAGGATCGACGGTGCGCCGATATCGGAACAGCAGGTCGTGGAACTGGCAGAACGCGTCCGGCGGTGCTACGCCGGCGCGGCAGGTTCCGGCGCTCCGGAGAGCATGTCCCCGACGTTCTTCGAGGTCACGACCGCCATGGCCTTCACCTGTTTCGCGGAGAGCGGCGTCGATATTGCAGTCGTCGAGACGGGGATGGGAGGGCGGCTGGACTCCACGAACGTGATCACGCCGCTTGTCTCGGTGATCACGAACATCGATCTCGAGCACACTGAGTTCCTGGGGACGACCCTCGGGGCAGTCGCGAGGGAGAAGGCGGGGATCATCAAGCAGCGAGTGCCCGTCGTGACCGGTGCGGTCCACCCCGAGGCGGTTGCGGTCATCGAAGCGGAAGCGGCGCGGAAGGCCGCACCGCTCCACCGTATGCCGCAGGACTTCGGACCGGAACGGATCTCGCCGGGAACGCTTGCCTCCTTCGATTACCGGGGCATTGCCACGCGTCTTGCCGGTCTTCGGACGGGCATGCTGGGCAGGCATCAGGCGGGGAACGCGTCGCTTGCCCTGGCAGCGGTCGAGGCCCTTTCCGCCGGCGGTGTTTCGGTGCCCGAACGGGCCATTCGCTCCGGCCTTGCGGCCGCGACATGGCCCGGCCGCCTCGAACAGGTCGCGCGTCGGCCGGACATCTATCTTGACGGGGCGCATAATCCGGCGTCCGCAGCCGTCCTTGCAGAGACGCTCACGGAGCTGAAGCGCGGCCACGGCCGTCTCACCCTGGTCCTCGGCATCCTTCGCGACAAGGACCACCGGGGGATCATCGAGCGCCTCGTCCCGCTGGCGGACCGCGTTGTGGCGACGAGGCCGCAGTATGCCCGGGCCATGGACGTCCCGGCGCTCGCCGACGAGATCCATCGCCTCCACGGAAACGTGACGGCGACCGATACCGTCGGCGAAGCGATTGCCCTGCTCCGCAGGGAAGCCGCCGCGGACGACCTGATTGTGATCACCGGCTCCCTGTACACGGTTGGTGATGCACGGGCCGTCTTCCTTGGTTCGGCAGGGGACCTGCTCCGGGGGCTGAAAGGATGAGGGGGGCCACTTCCGGGATGAGGCTGATGCAGGGCCTGGGGAGCCGTCCCCGCACGGCAGGGATGCCGACCGTCCGGGCCGCGATCCTGCTGCTCGCGGTCCTTCTGCTCGTGCCCGGCATTCCGCCCCTCTCCGCCGAGGAGCTTCCCAAAAAGATCCCCGTTCAGGTGACAGCCGACCATCTTGATTACGACCGAACAAACGACATTTACACTGCCGCGGGGCATGTGCGGATGGAGCAGCAGGACATCTACGTCCAGGCGGACCGCATTGTCTTCAACAACAGGACAGGAGAGGCGATCGCCGAGGGCAACGTCTACGTCCGCGACAAGGGCGACACGCTCATGGCGGACCGCGTGGAACTGAACATGAACACCCGCGCGGGTTTCATCACGAACGGCAAGATCTACATCAGCAAGGACAATCTCCACCTCAGGGGAGAAAAGATCGAACGCCGCTCCGAACAGGTGTACCACCTGGACAACGCGGCCATTACCACCTGCGACGATGATGAGTGGTTCCTGAAAGCGCGACAGATGGATGTCGATATGGACCGCTACGCCACAGGCAACGGGGTCTCGTTCAACATGAGCGGCCTTCCCGTCCTGTACAGTCCCTATCTCCTCTTTCCCGTACGCCGCCAGAGCGGACTGCTGATCCCCATGGTCGGGTTCAGCAGCACCGAGGGATTTCTCATGAAGAACGCCCTGTTCTGGGTGATCTCAGATTCCAAAGACATGACGTTTTATTCCGATTACCGGTCGACGCACGGCCTCGGGACCGGTGTCGAATACCGCTATGTCAACTCCCGCGATTCCGCGGGCAGGGCCTACTATAACTACTTCGAGACCTTCCATGGATTGCCGCAGCACTGGGAGCTTCAGTACGAACACCGTGAGGAGTTTGCCGAGGACCTATCGTTCCGGGCGGACATCAACCTCGTGGACAACTGGAACTATTATCGCGATCTGGAGAGGACCCTCGAGCTGAAGTCTCGGCCTTACCTCGACTCGAACGCCTTCTACGTCGAGCGGTGGAACACTGCATCGCTCTATCTGCTGGGCCAGTACTCCACCGATCTGACGGCGCCGGACACGACCACCTACCAGAAGCTGCCCGAGCTGCGCTACAACATCTACGGCGAGACCCTCGGCGACCACGCGTACTTCCGGTTCGAAGGACGGGCCACCAACTTCACCTCGGACGGCGGGCAGTCGGTCCTGCGCGCCGACATCAAACCCGAGCTTGCCGCGGTCCTGAGCGGCCACGGACTGAGCTTCTCGCCGCGGGTGGGAGCTCGCGGCACCTTCTACGACCAGGGAGCGACCTCGTATACGCCGACGGAGCGCA
>JBAIYC010000130.1:0-5782 GCA_037916085.1 Nitrospirota bacterium
CGAAGTCCACCATCAGGATGCCGTTCTTCTTTACGATGCCGATGAGCAGCAGAACGCCGATGATGGCGATCACGGAGAGATCGATGCGGAACACCAGCATGGCGAACACGGCGCCCACGCCGGCCGATGGCAGCGTCGAAAGGATCGTCACCGGGTGGACATAGCTTTCGTACAATACGCCGAGAACGATATAGACTGTCAGAAGCGCTGCGATGATCAGGAGGGGCTGGTTTGCCGCGGATGCCTGAAATGCCTGGGCAGTGCCCGCGAACGTCCTCCTGATGCCCGGCGGCATCCCCATCTGGCGCGTTGCCTCTTCAATGGCCTTGACCGCGTCCCCGAGTGCAACGCCGGGCGCCAGGTTGAACGACGTCGTGATCGACGGGAACTGGCCCTGGTGGTTCACGGCGAGAGATGTTGCCGAGGGCTCAAAGTGGGTAAAAGCGCTCAGGGGGACGAGCTGACCGTTCGATGAGGGAACGTAGATGCTCTTGAGCGTATCAGGCCGCTGCCAGAACCGGGGCTCGACCTCCATGACCACGTGGTACTGGTTAAGGAGCGTATAGGTGATCGAGACCTGGCGCTGGCCGAAGGCGTCGTAGAGCGTATTGTCGATCATCTGCGGCGTGATGCCGAGCCGCGCGCCGGTGGCACGGTCGATCATGAGCGTGGCCTCGAGCCCCTTGCTCTGCTGGTCGCTGCTCACGTCCACGACCTGGGGGAGGGTACGCAGTTTCTGGAGCACCCGCTGGCCCCACTCGTTCAGCTCGGCAACATTCTCCCCCTGGATCGTGAACTGGTACAGTGCGGCGCCGATCCTGCCGCCGACGCGGATGTCCTGCACCGGCTGCAGACCGGTGAATGTCCCGGGCACCGCGGCGAGCTTCTTCCGCAGCCGGCCGATGATCTGCCCTGCGGTCGACGTTCGCGTGGCAAAGGACTTGAGCGAGATGAACATCCTGCCCGTGTTCGTCGTGGACCCGCCGCCGCCCCCGCCGCCGGTGAAGCCGGTCACATAATCCACATCGGGGTCGGTCTTGATGATGTCGACGATGTCGAGCAGCTTTCGCTTCATGGCCTGGAAGGACGTGTCCTGCGACGCCTGGATGTTTCCGGCGATCCTGCCCGTATCCTGCTCCGGGAAGAACCCCTTCGGTACGGCGATGAACAGGATGATATTGGTCACGATGGTGAGCGCGATCAGAAGGAGCATGAACCGGGAGTGCGCAAGGGCCCAGCGAAGGCTCCTTTCATAGTGCCGGTGCATCCAGTTGAAGCTCTGCTCGCTCATGCGGAAGAGGAAGCCGTGTTCCTTCTTCTTCTCCGGCCGGAGGATGGTGGCGCACATCATGGGCGTCGTGGTGAGCGAAACGAGGAGCGAGACCATGATCGCGGCGGAGAGCGTCACGGCAAACTCGCGAAAGAGCCTGCCCACCATGCCGCCCATCAGCAGGATGGGGATGAACACGGCGATGAGCGACGTGCTCATGGACAGGACCGTGAAGGCGATCTCCTTGGTTCCCGAAAGCGCCGCCTGCACGGGCGACTGCCCCTGCTCACGGTACCGGGTGACGTTCTCCAGCACGACGATCGCGTCGTCCACCACGAAGCCCGTCGATATCGTGAGCGCCATGAGGGACAGGTTGTCGAGCGAGTAGCCGAAGAGGTACATCACGCCGAAGGTTCCGATGATCGAGACGGCGACCGCGACCGCCGGAATGACCGTGGCGCGCACGTTCCGCAGGAACCAGAAGACGACCAGGATCACGAGCACGCCCGAGGCCATGAGCGTCCATTCCACGTCGTGCAACGACCCGCGGATCGACGGACTCCGGTCCAGCACGAGCGACAGGGTCACTGCGCCGGGAAGGGCGGCCTCGAGCTGCGGCAAGAGCCCCCGAACACGGTCCACGGTCTCGATGATGTTCGCGCCCGGCTGACGGAAGACGATGACCATGACAGCAGGCCTGCCGTTCACGAATCCGGCGGCGCGCAGGTCCTCGACCGAATCCTCGACCTTCGCCACGTCACCGAGCCGCACCGCTGCCCCAGACCGGTAGGCGATGACCAGCGGCAGATACTGCTCCGCCTTGTTCAGCTGGTCGTTCGTCCGGATCTCCCAGGACTTGTCTCCGAGCGCCAACTGCCCCTTGGGCCGGTTGACGTTCGTCGTCGCGAGCACACTGCGTACGTCCTCCAGGCTGATGCCGTATTTCGAGAGCTCGAGCGGGTTCAGGTCAACGCGGACAGCCGGAAGCGAGCTTCCGCCCACAAACACCTGGCCCACTCCTTCCACCTGGGAGAGCTTCTGTGCGAGGATCGACGATGCCGCATCGTACATCGCTGCCGTGCTCATCGTATCGGAGGTGAGGGCGAGGATGAGGATGGGCGCATCCGAGGGGTTCACCTTGCGGTAGGTCGGGTTCGCCGGAAGGTTCGCGGGGAGAAATCCCCTCGCCGCATTGATCGCTGCCTGGACGTCCCGGGCGGCGCCGTCGATGTCCCGGTCCAGGTCGAACTGGAGCGTGATGCTCGTGCTGCCCCGGTAGCTCGTGGAGGTCATTTCCGCGACGCCTGCGATGCGTCCGAACTGTCGTTCCAGGGGAGCCGCGACCGAGGTGGCCATGGTCTCGGGGTCCGCGCCCGGAAGGGCAGCCTGCACGGCGATGGTCGGGAAGTCGACCTGGGGCAGCGGAGAAACGGGAAGCAGACGGAAGGCGATCGCACCGGAAAGGGCAAGTCCCACGGTAAGGAGCGTGGTCGTGACCGGGCGTTTGATGAAGAGGGAAGAGATGTTCATGGTAGTGCTTTAGAAATTCACCACGGAGGCACTGAGACACCAGGAGGTCAAGAGATCGATCAGTGCAAGCCTGTCATTTTGAAGCGAAGCCGAAGAATCTTGCCTGTCTATTCAGAAAGTGTTCAGATCCTTCAGTTCTTTCAGAATGAGATTAAAGGAAGTTTTCTCAGTGCCTCCGTGGCTCCGTGGTTGCTAATTGACACGGCCTTCCTTCATCCGTCGCGCGAGCCTGTCGAACCACAGATAGATCACCGGCGTCGTGTAGAGCGTCAGGACCTGGCTGATGATCAGCCCTCCCACGATCGATATGCCGAGGGGCCGCCTGAGCTCGGAACCCACGCCGCGGCCGAGCGCCAGCGGCAGCGCGCCCAGGAGCGCTGCCATGGTCGTCATCATGATCGGCCGGAAGCGGAGAAGACATGCCTGGTAGATCGCCTCTTCCGGCCCCTTCCCTTCGTTCCGCTCTGCATCGAGCGCAAAGTCGATCATCATGATGCCGTTCTTCTTCACGATGCCGATCAAGAGGATGATGCCGATGATCGCGATGACCGACAGGTCGGTCCGGAAGAGCATGAGCGAAAGCACGGCGCCCACGCCCGCGGAAGGAAGCGTCGAGAGGATCGTGACCGGGTGGATGTAGCTCTCGTACAGCACGCCGAGCACGATGTAGACCGTTACAAGCGCAGCGAGGATGAGGAGCGGCTCGTTCGTGAGGGAGGCCTTGAACGCCTGGGCCGTTCCCTGGAAGCTCCCCCGGATGCTCGCGGGAAGGTTCAGCTGCTCGGCCGCCCGCTCGATGGCATCAACTGCCTCGCCGAGCGAGGTCCTCGGAGCGAGGTTGAACGACATGGTCACCGCGGGGAACTGCCCCTGACGGTTCACGACGAGCGGGCCGGTCGTTTCCGATGCCTGCGTGAGGGCCGCGAGCGGCACCTGCCCTCCGCCCGTGCTTCGGAGATAGATCGACTGGAGGCCTGCCGGGCCCTGCTGGAACTCGGGCTTGACGCCGAGCACGACGCGGTACTGGTTCAGCTCCGTGAAGATCGTGGAAACCTGCCGCTGGCCGAAGGCATCATAGAGCGCGTCGTCGATGTTCTGCGGCGTGATGCCCAGCCTGGCGGCCGTGGAACGGTCGATCGCGAGCTCCACCCGGAGGCCCTTGTCCTGCTGGTCGGTGCTCACGTCCCGCAGTTCCGGAAGGGTCTGCAGGGCGCCGATCACCTTTGGAGCAAGGGCATTCAGCTCGTCGGTGTTGGGGTCGTCGAGCGTGTACTGGAACTGCGTGCGGCTCACCCGTGCATCCACGGTCAGGTCCTGCACCGGCTGCATGTAGAGGGTGATGCCCTCCACCTTCGCAAGCTCCGGCTGGAGCCTGCGGATGACCTCGATCGCGCTCGCATCCCGGTCGTGGAGCGGCTTCAGGTTGATCAGGATCCTGCCGCTGTTTGGCGTCGTGTTCGTCCCGTCCACGCCGATGAACGAAGAGAGGCTTTCGACGGCCGGGTCCCTCAGGATCACCTTCGCGAGCGCCTGCTGCCGTTCGGCCATGGCGGCGAAGGAGACCGATTGGGGCGCCTCGGAGGTGCCCTGGATCGCTCCCGCGTCCTGGACCGGGAAAAAGCCCTTCGGGACCGCGATGTAGAGAAGCACCGTCAGGACCAGCGTCCCCGCGGCGACGGCGAGCGTCGCGCGCTGATGCTTGAGCACCCAGGTGAGCGTCCGTCCGTAGGCAGCGATGAGCCGGTCGAAATAGAGCTGCGATGCATGGTAGAACCTTCCCTGCTTGTCCTCGGGAACGTGCTTCAGGATCCGTGCGCACATCATGGGCGTGAGCGTCAGCGACACGACCGCGGAGATCAGGATCGTAACGCCCAGGGTGACGGCGAACTCGCGGAAAAGCCTGCCGACCACGTCTCCCATGAACAGAAGCGGGATCAGCACTGCGATGAGCGATACGGTGAGCGAAAGGATGGTGAACCCGATCTGCTTCGCCCCCTTGAGCGCGGCCTCCATCGGAGGATCGCCTTCTTCGACGAATCGCGCGATGTTCTCGATCATCACGATCGCGTCGTCGACGACGAAGCCGGTCGAGATCGTGAGCGCCATGAGCGACAGGTTGTTGAGACTGAAGCCCATGAGGTACATGACGCCGAAGGTCCCGACCAGCGAGAGCGGCACGGCGACGCTCGGGATTGTCGTTGCCGGAAGGTTCCGCAGGAAGACGTAGATCACGAGCACGACGAGGACCACGGCGAGCATGAGCTCGTACTGCACGTCCGTGACGGAGGCGCGGATGGTCGTCGTGCGGTCCGTCAGGGTCGTGACCTTGATCGAGGAGGGGAGGGCCGTCTGCAGCTGCGGAAGGAGCCTCTTGATCCGGTCGACGACCTCGATAACGTTCGCGCCGGGCTGGCGCTGGATGTTCACGATCACGGCGGGGGATTCATTGACCCAGGCCGCCTGGTTGACGTTCTCTGCATCGTCGATCACGTCCGCGACGTCGGACAGCCGGACCGGCGCGTTGTTCCTGTAAGCCACGATGAGCGGCCGGTAGTCCTTGCTCGAGAGGAGCTGGTCATTCGCACCGATGATGTAGGCTTGGCGCGGGCCGTCGAAACCGCCCTTTGCCTGGTTCACGTTGGCGGCGTTAATTGCGCCGCGCACGTCCTCCAGGGTCAGGCCGTAGGATGCAAGCGCCTTGGGATTGACGTGGATGCGGACGGCAGGGCGCTGGCCTCCGGAGAGGCTCACGAGGCCGACGCCGGGCAGCTGGGATATCTTCTGCGCGAACCGCGTGTCGGCCATGTCCTCGACCTGCGGCAGGGGAAGCGTGTCCGAGGTGAGCGCCAGCGTCAGGATCGGCGCGTCGGCGGGGTTCACCTTGCTGTAGACCGGCGGCGTCGGAAGGTCCCGCGGCAGGAAGGTGAATGCCGCGTTGATCGCCGCCTGCACCTCCTGCTCGGCGACGTCCAGCGAGAGGTC
>JBAIYC010000131.1:0-2687 GCA_037916085.1 Nitrospirota bacterium
ACCAGTGCCATTTCGTGAAGGGCAGCGAGCTTGCGAACGTGCGCTTCAGCAAGGTGTCGGAGACTCTGAACCGGCTGCAGCTCGAGTCCGAGCGCGTGGGCCTGCTGCAGGTCGCCATCAACGAGTATGACAAACTTCCGGAAATGATCAACGACTTCGTCGAGAAGGTGAGGGAGTTCGGTCCGAACCCGTTCAAGAGCATGTAATTCAATTGCGGATTGCGGATGACGGATTGCGGAATGAATGCCCGATCCGAATCGCGTTACGGAGGATGAATAAATGTCAGATGCAACTGTGATCAAACCTGACCTGCAGTTCGTGAATGAGATCATCAAGGGAGGCGGCGAGTCCCTGAAGAAGTGCTACCAGTGCGCCACCTGCTCGGTGGTCTGCAATGTGACGCCCGAGGGCAATCCCTTTCCGCGGAAGGAGATGGTGCTCGCGCAGTGGGGTCAGAAGGACAAGCTCATCACGAGCGCCGATGTCTGGCTCTGCCACCAGTGCAGCGACTGCACGGCCTATTGTCCGCGCGGCGCAAAGCCGGGCGAAGTGCTGAACGCCATCCGGAAACAGAGCATCAAGGAGGTGGCACTGATCCCCTTCTTCGCAAAGATCGCGACCGACCCGTCGCTTATCTGGCTGCTGTTCGCCATCCCGGCAGCGCTCTTCTACATCATCCTCATTGCGCTCGGGCATCAGGGCTTCACTGCGCCCCGCGCCGAGGGCGGTGTCATGGCCTACCACAAGTTCGTTCCTGTTCCGGTGATCGACACGGTGTTCATCCTTACGGCGATCTTCGCGGCTGTCTCGGCCTTCACGGGAATCAAGCGTCTCTGGGCGGGCATGAAGGCGAACGCCGTCGGCGCCGAAGGGTCTGGCAGCCCGCTTTCCCACGTCGTCCCGGCGATCAGTACGATCCTGACGCACAAGAAGTTCGCTGACTGCAACGTGAACAGGCTGCGCCAGTGGGGCCACCTGCTCCTGTTCTATGCTTTTGCAGGGCTCGCGGTCGTGACCACCTGGGCGATTGTGTACCTGTACGGAAACGAGTTCCTCGGCATCCAGGCCTTTGGTCCCTTCCACTTCGGCGAGTCGCCCTATCCCATGACCGACCCGGTCAAGATGCTTGCGCTGGTAAGCTCGGTGGCCTTTGCGCTCGGCGTGGTCATCATCCTGGCGAACCGTCTTGGCAAGGCGGACAAGGCCGGCATGGGATCCTACTTCGACTGGATATTCCTTCTCATCGTGGTCGGCGTGGGCGCTACGGGCATGGCGGCATGGGGGCTCCGCGTGGCCGACATGGAAATCGGGTATTTCGTGTACTATCTCCATCTTGTCTTCATCTGGTCGCTCTTCGCCTACGCGCCCTATTCAAAGTTCGCGCACCTGTTCTACCGGACGACCGCTATGGTGTTTGCTCGGTATACGGGGCGGTCAAAGTAGGGGCGGGTCTCAGACCCCTCCGTACGGAAATGGCAGGATAGTGCTATGAGAGTAAAGGAACTGCTGGATATCAAAGGTATAGAATGCTTCAGCATCATGAGCGATCAATCGCTGCTCGATGCGTCGAAGCAGATGGCTGAATGCAGGATCGGCGCGCTCCTGGTCATGGACAAGGGGAAGCTTGCCGGGATCGTCACGGAGCGCGACATCGTCCGGTCCGTTGCCAACGGCAAGAGCTGCGGCGAGGTCAAGGTCGGAGAGGTCATGACGACCAATCTCCTCGTCTCCAAGCCCGGAGATGACCTGGACTACGTCATGGCGGTGATGATCCAGAATAGCATCCGCCATCTCCCGATAGTCGATGAAACGGGCCTCATAGGGATGCTTTCCATGCGCGATGTCGTGCGGGTACTCGTGAAGAACCTGACCGCGGAGAACCACTACCTGAAGGATATGCTCGGCGGCAAATTGAGCGAGGTCGGCGACTGATCCGCGAGACAGCAAAGCGGGGGAGGGATGCCGGACAAGGGAACGGATCAATGGTATCGCATACGAAGGATCAAGACATCATAGAGTATTCAGCATTCGGATTACAAATCTGTCAAAGGAGGAGAGAGAAATGGATTTCGCAGCAATCGTTATGACGTTCGCGATCGCATGCGGCATTCTGGGCGTCCTGTACGCCCTGTTCATCGCCGCGTGGGTCAACAAGCAGGAAGCAGGCAATGAGAAGATGAAGCAGATCTCCGACGCGGTGAAGGAAGGCGCCTATGCGTTCCTCGCGCGCGAGTACAAGACCGTGGCCATGGTCGCGGTCGTTCTCGTCGTTGTCCTCGCGATCTTCCTCGGTCAGTGGACTGCAATCGGGTTCGTGATCGGGACCGTCGGCTCGGCCCTGGCCGGCTTCGTCGGCATGTGGGTCACGGTGCGCGCCAACGTGCGCACAACGCAGGCCGCCTCGAAGGGCCTCCAGAACGCCCTCACGCTGTCTTTCAAGGGCGGCTCGGTGACGGGCATCATGGTCGTGGGCCTCGGCATCATCGGCCTGGCCGGGTATTTTGCCGTTGCGAAGGGAATCGCGGGCAATGAGGAGGCCTTCCGCGCGCTGATCGGCCTTGGCTTCGGCTGCTCGCTCATGAGCGTGTTCGCCCGTATCGCGGGCGGCATCTACACCAAGGCCGCTGACGTGGGCGCCGACCTGGTCGGCAAGGTGGAGAAGGACATCCCCGAGGACGACCCGCGCA
>JBAIYC010000132.1:0-5073 GCA_037916085.1 Nitrospirota bacterium
CCCCAGAGCGGCTCCTCGGCGGATATCTCCAGCTGGGCGCAGGTCCTGTCGACCCACTCCTTGTGCGGTACGAGATAAATGTCCCCGAACACCATGCCGCCCATGCCGGTCCCTTTGAGCTCCATCACGGTTGACTTGAACTCCCGCTCGAAATCGCTCATGGGGACGCGCTTTTGGACAAGCGGGATGCCCGCAAGCTCGGCCTGGAGGCCGATCATGGCAGGATCAACGCCGTGAAGATTGTTCGGCCGGTCAAAATGGACGAGATGAGAGATGGTCATCCCCTTCTTCATTGCCAGATAGGTGGCGAGACAGCTGTCCTTACCCCCGCTCCATGACGCACCGTAGGTCATCCGTTCCTCCTAAAAGTGGTCTGCGTAACTGATATAGACGCCTTCCCCGCCCGACCTCCGTATGTCCACGTCAACTTCGAAGGCCTGCTTCAGCATGGCCCTCGACAGGACTTCGTCAGGCGGCCCTGCGCCGATAAGGCTCCCTTCCTTGATGAGCATCACCTTCTCGAACTGGAGCGCAATATTGATGTCGTGGAGCGCCATCACGACTGAAATGTTCCGCGACGCACGCAGCTTCCTGAGCAGCTTCACCAGCTCGATCTGGTACTTGATGTCAAGGTTCGCCATCGGCTCGTCCAGCATCAGGAGCCCCGCGCCCTGCAGGAGCGTCATGGCGATGAAGGTCCTTCTCCGCTCGCCGCCCGAAAGGTCCGTGAGGTGCGCATCGGCCTTGTCTGTGAGCCCGGTCATCTCCAGGGCGTCGCCAACGCTCATCGCCGGAGGGATGTCATAGGGATAGAGCCCCATGGCCACGAGTTCCCGTATAGTGAACGGCACGCTGATATCGAGCGTCTGGGGTAGATAGCTGATCAGCTTGGCGCGGTCCCTGTGCCGAAGTTCCGCGAGGCTCTTCCCCCAGAGAGATACCCCGCCGGACGATGGACGGAGAAGACCGCTCGCCAGTTTCATGATCGTGGACTTGCCCGACCCGTTCGCGCCCAGGAGCCCGATGAAGTCGCCTTCCCCCACAGAGAACGAAAGCTCACGGATGAACGGGCGGCTCCTCTCATACGCATACGAGACCCGCGAGAGCTCGAGGATGCTCTGGTTAGAAGCTGAGGACATCTTTTCTCCTCAAGAGATAGAGAAAATAGGGCGCGCCGATGATTGCCGTCACCACTCCTGCCGGAAGCTCCATGGGCGGCAGGACAGACCTGCTGACCAGGTCGGCGATGCAGAGGAGCGATCCCCCGCCGAGCGCGGATGCCGGCACGAGCATCCTGCTGTCCGAACCGATAAAGAACCGCATGATATGCGGCAAAAGCAGGCCGATGAACCCGATCATGCCGCCCAGCGAGACCGACGCCGCTGTCAAAAGCCCGACCGAGACGAAGAGGACGAACCGCTCGCGCCGCGGCGCGAACCCCAGGCTGTGCGCAAGCTCATCGCCCAGGATCAGGGCATTGAGCGCCTTTGCCCGTGTCACCGACACCGCCAAGCCGGCGAATACCAGCACCGCGCCGTAGGGCACGCGCTGCCAGTCCGAGAGCGACAGGTCCCCGAAGATCCAGAGCATCGCCCTCCGCAGGCCCTCGTCCGTCGAGACGCTCATGAGCACCATCAGGAGCGCTGAAAAAAGGAAGCTCAGGCCGACGCCGGCGAGGAGCAGCCGCTCGGGCCAGAGCCCGCCGCGCTTCCACCCCATCACGCCGACAATGCCGCCCGTGGCAACTGCGCCGACGAAGGCAAGCACCGGCACGGTGAAGGCGCCCAGGAAGGAAAGGCCTCCGATGATGCCGAGCGCGGCGGTGAGCGATGCCCCGCTCGATATGCCCAGAATATAGGGGTCCGCCAGAGGGTTCCGGAGCACCCCCTGCAGAACCGCACCCGACGCGCCAAGGGCCATTCCCATGAGGAAGGCCACGAGCACGCGCGGCAGACGGATCTTGAACAGGATCTCGCGCTCGACATCTGTCAGCGCTGCCGGATTGATCGTCCTCGGCCCCAGGAAGAGCGCACAAAGGAAGATCATAAAGGCGAGCAGGATCAGCGCCGTGATCTTTGCTCGAGACATTGAGCCAGTTCCTCGATCCCCTGGACGACACGCGGCCCCAGACGGTACAGGCCGTCGCCGAGATAGCAGATATTGTTGTTCCTGACCGCGGGCACGGACGTCAAGCGCTTGAGCATGCCGCGCGACACCTCCACCATGTCCATGCCCGACCCCTTGCCGATGAGAATGATATCCGGCGCCTCGCGGAGCACCTCTTCCAGGGAATATTTCGGATACTCCGAGGCAGCGGCAGAAGCGATGTTCTTCCTTCCCAGGAGCGTGATCGCGTCGTCGATGGCCGTACCGGGCCCGGCAACGATCAGCGGCTCGGGCCAGACGATGTACAGGACCTTCTGGCGCGAGGCGTCCGGCGCGAGACGTGAAGCAGCTCCCAGCCGCTGCAAGCCCTGTTCGATGCCGGCAGCGAGTCTCTCGGCGCTGTCCCGGACCTGAAGGGCCGCTCCCAGGTCACGGATACCCATGGGAAGTTCGCTGATCCTCCGCGCGGTGAACACCACGGTTCGAATGTGCAGGGAACGAAGCAGTGCCTCGAACTCCTTGGGATTGCCGTCCGTGGTCATCACGACCACGTCAGGTTTGAGAGCGACCACTGCTTCGAGCGACGGATTGGACATGCCGCCGATCTTGGGCTTCTTCTTCGCCTCCTCCGGGTAGTCGCAGTAGTTCGTCACGCCGACGATCCGGTCGCCGAGGCCCATGGCAAAGAGGATCTCCGTGGTCGATGGTGCGAGCGAGACGATCCGTTGCGGAGGCAATGCGAGGCCGGCATCGGGTACGGCGAATGCCATGCCGATCGCAAGCAAGATGAAGATCATTGTCTTCTTCATTTCCAGATCAACCGAAGAGCGTTTTGCCGCGGATCTTCACGGATATCCCTGGGACATCCGCGGCCAAGAGATACTTTCCTGCCTCTACCTTCCTGCCGCACAGCCGCACCCGCCGGGGCTTTCCGGCGGCTTTGCCGCTTTGACCGGTCTATGACCGTTCATCAATTGCTCCTCGGGGTGGAGATACTGCGCCAATACCCGTGCTGCCTCGCCTATGCGAGGCCCCGGCCGGCAGGTGAGCTCGCAGGGCATCACCACGATCGCGTCGTTCTTCACTGCGGTCAGGTCCCGGTAGGCCGGACTGTTCTTGAGTTGCCGTATGAGAGCCTTCTCGTCGTCGCCGCAGAGGAGAAGGACGGCGGGATCGCGCCTTTTGAGCTCCTGCACGTCGATTTCCATGTAATCCTTTTCCGCCGCCGGGAACGCGCTTCTGCCGCCTGCAAGGAAGAAGAGGTCCGTCTGGAACGACTCTGCACCGATGGTGGCGGGCCGGTCAAAGTTCATCACTCGGAGAACGGTCGGCCGCTTATCGTCAGGGAGAGCGCCGAGCGTCTTCCGAAGCTCGCCTACATCCTTCGCGACGGCATCCCGGAGCTCTTTCGCTTCTCGCTCCCTTCCGGTCACTCTTCCCACTCGCTCGAAAGAACCAAGGATATCATCCACTGTGTGCGGATAAAGCCAGAAGACCCTGAGACCCTTCTTTTCGAGCGTTTCGACAACGGGTAGCTGGACGGTGCCGAAGGCCAAGATGAGGTCCGGTTTCAGAGCGACGATCCGGTCAAGATCGACGTCAAGAAAACCGCCGATCTTCTCTTTCTGCTTCGCTGCCTCGGGATAGTCGCAGTACTTTGTGACGCCCACGATCTCCTTGTCGAGCCCTAATGCAAAGAGCAGTTCCGTGTTGGTCGGCGCGAGCGAGACGATCCTCTGCGGTTTCGCCGGGATTTCAATCTCCTTCTTCCGGTCGTCGGTCACCTTCTCAGGAAAGCAGAAGGCCTGACCGGCGACGCCCGCCAGCAGAACAACAACGAGCAATACTGCTTTCCATGCTCTTTCTATCCCGACCATTGTCACTCCGTTCTTGTTCAGACCCATATCGTCATTCCCGTAGCGACTCTGAGCCGGGATCCAGCCCTGATCTGATGACGTCCTGGATCCCCAACTCGGCCACTCGGGATGGCGGTCTAAGAGCCGATGCTATCTTTTACGACACCGGCTGTTCCACGTTCTTTTCCGATACGGCGGCTGACGAAAACGTTGCCATTTCCGCAAGAATGCGGAGGCCCGCTTCGACCAGAGAGATCCCGAGCGCCGCGCCCGTGCCCTCGCCAAGCCGCAGGCTGAGGTCCAAGAGCGGCCGCTGTTCAAGGTGCTCCAGCATCTTCCGGTGGCCGATCTCCACGGACTGGTGCGCCGCTATGAGATAGTCCTTCACCGCAGGGCAGAGCTCGGCGGCGATCAAGGCACCCGCAGTGGAGATGAAGCCGTCGATCACGACCGGGATCCTGTAGAGAGCTGCGCCGAGCACGATGCCCGCGATCCCCCCGATCTCGTAGCCGCCCACCTTGGCCAGCACATCGAGTGCATCGCGGCGGTCGGGTTTGTTCACGGCAATGGCCTTGCGGATGGTCGCGACCTTGCCAGCGAGCGCCGCATCATCGATGCCGGTCCCCCGGCCAGTGACCTGCGCAGGATCGCCGCCGGTGATGACCGAAACGATGGCCGATGACGGAGTCGTGTTACCGATGCCCATGTCGCCGGTGCCAATGATATCGAGGCCCTCGCGGTATTTCTCGACAAGTCCGACACCCGCAACGACCGCCTGTTCAGCCTGGTCCCGTGACATGGCGGGGCCGGTCGCGATATTCGAAGTGCGGCGGCCGACCTTTCTGATCTCCAGCCCTTCCGCCGGTTCGAAATCGTAATCCACGCCCATGTCCACGACGATCACCCGAGCGCCCACGTGACGAGCAAGCACATTCACTCCCGCCCCGCCGCGAAGAAAGTTCAACACCATCTGGGGCGTCACCGCAGCGGGATAGGCGCTCACTCCCTCTTTCGTCACGCCGTGGTCCCCGGCGCAGGTGAAGATGATCTTGTTCCTGAGGACCGGCCTGTCCCTGCCCGTGATCAGGCAGTAACGCATCGCAAGCTCTTC
>JBAIYC010000133.1:0-6751 GCA_037916085.1 Nitrospirota bacterium
TATAAACAAACCGTCTGAATCGCATCCGTGGAAATCTCCAGCAAAGGCAATGATCAGAGCAAGGGCAGAACTTCAAGCGATAACCTAAAACCGGACATTTTGGCTTTGATAAGAACCGGACATTTTAACTTTGGCTTGACAAGCAGTTTTTCCCTCGTTGTCTTTGGAGCGTGACTGTGTTAGAATTTTCTGCCGCGCATATACTTTCGAAAGAGGGCTGTCAAGCATGTCTCTGATCCGTCAGATCGTCGCATTCTGTCTGCTGGCATTCATTGCTGTCCCGCAGGCACCTGCCGCGGAATGCGCCCCTGCGCTGACGTCCCACGAGGAGCGCCTTGCGGACCAGGTGGGCATGGACAAGGACGTCCTTCTGGTCGTCCGGGAGGAGGCGCGGAACGACCTGCATCATCTGATCGGCTACGACGACAAAGGATATCAGATCATGGCCGCAGGCGTCGTCGTCTCCGTCTCCCAGAATCGGACCGAGACGGTCCTGCGGTCGCTTCGCGAAAAGCTTCGGCGGCGGCAGTACATGGTGTTCCTGATCGAGACCAACAATGCGATCAAACGCGACAAGATCGGGATTATCAGGGGGACTGACCAGTACGATATTCTGCGGATCATGCACACCAACGGCGAGACGGACGACGTGAGCCACGAGGAAGTGATCGAGCGGCTGAAAGTGTGGGAAAAGAAATACTCCTTCGAGATCATCGGGGCCGAGAACGACTGGGTCGAGATCGAGTTCCACGTCGTTCCCCCGGACCTGAAGGCGTTCGTCGAGGAGGTCTATGATTTCAGCCCTGATACGGTGGACGAGGGGGCGGGGAGTGTAGCCGAGCTGATCAAACAGGTCGCTGCCACGAGGCGGCTACGCCTTATCTGGGAGTGAAACCCGGCAGAGCGGAAGCGCCGTCATCCCCGGAGCGAGCGTGGCGCGGGAAGATAGAAGCACGGGCCTGGGCCATCAATTCTTCAAACCGGCCTGGTATCCTGCCTCAGGGAGCGGGCCCCGACTGACGAGAAGGGAATCAGCGTACAAAAAAAGAGCAGGCGGTTCGCACCGCCTGCTGTCAAGCTTAGGATACCCGTATTTCCGCATAGGATAATAAATCTGCGGTATGGTACTACTTCGCTGCCGGGGCAGCTGCAGGAGCTTCGGCCTCCTTCTTCTCGGCCTTCTTCTTCTCCTTCTTGGCCTTCTTCTCAGCCTTCTTCTCCTTGTGCGACTTCTTCTTCGCAGGAGCCTTCTCCTCAGCCTTCTTCTCCGGCATCGGAGCCGCAGCCGGCGCCTTCTCCTGGGCGAACGCAACGCCGAGGGTCAGGGCGAACACGACCGCCGTGAACAGGGCAACAATCTTCTTCATGTGGTTTTCACCTCCTTTCCTCTGTGGGAGTTAGGTACAAAACTTCGCTACTCTAACAAAATCCCCGCCCGCTGTCAAGCGAATTAACCGTTTCCCGCGTTGAACCAGAGACCTGCCGCTGGCCGGGAATGCTCCCGCACTCCGAGAAACGGCCAGAGGTTTCATCTTCCCATTACTGCGTCATTGCTGTACTATAGACCAGCGGCACGATGAAAGGTTGAATCAAAGATCGCTGTTTTTCTCGTCATCGTAACTGATTGAGGAATAAAGCGATCTTCATCTTCTCTTCGGGAGCAGACGCTCGGCCGAAGGCCTTGCACTGCCGAGTGCTCATGACCATGGATATGCTCACTAGCAAACGATTGATCGTCAGGCTTCTGACCGTTGCGGGCCTGCTCGGTGTCATCGCCGTGGTCCACTACCGTCTGGAAGGGGTGGCGCCGGGGTGGCTCCACAGCCTTTTGGGCCATCTCTACATCGCGCCCATCATCATGGCGTCCTATTGGTACGGCCTTGGCGGGGGGGTGCTTGTATCCATCCTGTCGACGTTGCTCTTCGCCCGTCATCTGTTCATGCACTGGGGTGAACATTTCGTCGACATCTACAATTATGTCGAGATCTTCCTCTTCCTGGTCATCGGCGTCACGACGGGCATCCTGAGCCAGATGGAACGGAAGCAGCGGCGCAGCTACGAGCAGGCGCTCATCAGGCTCGACGAGTCCCATCGGAAGCTCCGTGAGCAGACCGAGGTGCTGTTCCAGACCGAGGAGCAGCTCCGGCGCGCGGACCGGCTCTCGGCGCTCGGGGAGCTCTCCGCGGGCATGGCCCATGAGATCCGGAACCCCCTGGGCTCGATCAAAGGAGCTGCTCAGATACTGCAGGACGATTACCGGCCGGGCGATCCAAAGTACGAGTTCCTCCAGATCCTGCTGAAGGAGGCGGACCGGCTGAACGGCATCGTGCAGGAGTTCCTGAGCTTCGCGCGGCCGAAGTCGCCCGAGCTCCAGGAAACGGACATCAATGCCGTCATCGAGTCGGTGCTGACGCTCACTGCCCAGCCGCTCCGGAAAGCGGGTGTGGTCCTCCGAAAGCAGCTCGATCCCTCCATCGGGCCGCGGAACCTCGACGCCGGACTGCTGCAGCAGGCGCTGTTGAACCTTGTCCTGAACGCCGTGCAGGCCATGCCGCACGGCGGGACCTTGACGGTCACGAGCGCTCTGCGCGGCCCTTCCCTCGAGGTCGTTGTTGCCGACACCGGCGTCGGTATCCCTCCGGAGAACCGGAAGAAGCTCTTCAGCCCCTTCTTCACGACCAAGGAGGACGGGACGGGACTGGGGCTCGCCATCACCTACCGCATCGTCGAGAACCATCGTGGGACGGTCGAGGTGGAGAGCGAGCCCGGCAAAGGGGCGCGCTTCACGGTGCGGGTCCCGGTCTGATGCGGAGGGAGGCCATGACGGAGAGACGCACGGCGGGGCTACGCGCGACAACGATACGGGGAGATCATCGATGAAAAAAGCTTCTATCCTCGTGATAGACGATGATCAGAGCCTTCGGAGGGTGATCGAGTTCAGCCTGGCGGAGCAGGGCCATCTTGTGCGCACCGCGGCCACGGGAGAAGAGGGGCTCGCGCTCTTCGGGAAAGAGCGGTTCGATGCGGTGATCACCGACATCACGATGCCCGGGATAAGCGGCATCGAGGTCCTGAAGAAGGTGCAGGCTGCCGCGCCGTCACTACCGGTGATCGTCATCACGGCCTACGGCACAGTGGAGAGCGCCGTAGAGGCCATGAAGCTCGGCGCCTTCGACTACATTACCAAGCCCTTCAACCGCGACGAGCTGCGGATCACGCTGGAACGCGCGCTCCGGCTCAGGAGGCTCGAACAGGAGAACATCGAGCTCCGGGCCGAGGTGGCCGACCGGTACCGGTTCGACGGCATCGTCGGTACGAGCGGGAAGCTTCGCGAGGTGCTTGACCTTGCAGGCCGCGTCGCCGGCAGCGAGGCCACCGTGCTCGTGACAGGCGAGAGCGGCACGGGCAAGGAACTGCTGGCAAAAGGGATCCATTACAGCAGCGAGCGCAGGGAAGGGCCCTTTGTTGCCGTGAACTGCGCGGCGATCCCCGAGACGCTCATCGAAAGCGAGCTCTTTGGCCATGTGAAGGGCTCGTTCACGGGAGCTGTCCGCGACAAGGAGGGAAAGTTCGAGCTGGCGAACGGCGGCACGATCTTTCTGGATGAGATCGGCGACCTGCGGGTTGATCTCCAGGCCAAGATCCTCCGGGCGCTCCAGGAACGGTCGGTGGACCGCGTTGGCGGCAGCAGGCCCGTTCCGGTCGACGTCCGGGTGATCGCGGCCACGAACAGGGACCTCGAACGTTCGGTGAAGGACGGCACGTTCCGGGAGGACCTCTTTTACCGCTTGAGCGTCGTCACGCTCCATATGCCGCCGCTCCGGGAGCGCAGGGAGGACATCCCCCTGCTTTCGGAGTTCTTCATCAGGAAGTTCAATAAGGGGGCCGATGTCTCGATCACCCGCGATGCACTGGCGTCTCTTGCCGCCTACGGCTGGCCGGGCAACGTGCGGGAGCTTGAGAACGTCATCGAGCGCGCTTCGGTCCTGAGGCGGGGAGGGGAGATCGGGGTCTGCGACCTGCCGGAGAAGGTGCTGCGGAGGACGGGCGGAGTTTCGGACATCATCCTGAACCTGCCCGACGAAGGGCTTTCCCTCGAGGAGCTGGAGAAGAACCTCATCATCAAGGCGCTGGAGAAGCACAAAGGCAACCAGACCCGTGCGGCGGAATATCTCCGCATCACGCGCCCTACCCTCATTTATCGCATGGAGAAATACGGTCTCAAGGGGTCCACCTGATGCCGGAAGCCGCGGTCGCGGGCGCGGAAAAGGGTCCGCCGATAGAACCCTGTTTGTGCGTGCCACCGTGCGCGCAAAAAGTCCTTCATCTCCGCCAGGGATTGGAGTATGATTGTCTGAGAAGTGATCGATCACACCCGCGGAGGAGAAGAACGATGACGAAGAGGACGCTCAAGATCCAGGGAATGACCTGCAACCATTGCGTGATGCGGGTGCAGAAGGCGCTCAAGGGGGTTGCCGGCGTGCAGGATGCGCTGGTGGACCTGGGCAAGTCCGAAGCCTCCGTCACCTTCGACGAGGGCAAGGTGAACGTGGACACGCTCTCCGCCGCTGTCGTGGATGCGGGATACAAGGTCGTGAAGTAGCGGACCTGCCGCCGCAGAACGTGCTTGTCTTGACAACCTTCATCTACGGCAAGTATAATCACCCCACGTCGACGTGTTCTGCGCTTCCGAGAGAGACCGGGACGCACTCCCAATCCACCTGGCTGCGGCGAGGACCATGGACCCCTACTCTTTGTGGCGTTACATCTTCGTACGATCACGAAAACCGAAGCAGCTTCCGCTCGACATCCGGAGCTGCTCGCCCATGTCCCTGCGGAACATCGTGCTTGACGTCCGCACGCCGGCCGCGATCCTGGACAATATCGCCCTCGCCTACAGCGACGATGAATACATCCTCCGCGATCTCGTCCGGTGTCCGAACCTTTCCGAGACGACGCTTGCCTTCATCGCCCTGACCGCTTCGGAGGAGATCCAGGGGTACATCGCCCAGGCCCGGGCTATGCACGTTGTCACCGCGGAGACTGCTGACCATGCAAAGGAGACCGGCGGCAAGAAGACGCTGAGCGTCATCAGAGCGGTCCAGAAGATGTCGAACCCGCAGAAGATCAAGCTTGCCTTGACGGGAGGGAAGGAAGCCCGGGGCCTGCTCATCCGCGAGTCGAACAAGCAGATATCCACGGCCGTCCTGGAAAATCCGCGCATCACCGACGGAGAGATCGATTTCTTCGCAAAGTCCACGAACCTTTCCGAGGACATCATGCGCAAGATCGGGACGAACTCGGAATGGACCAAGCGGTACAGCGTTGCGCAGGCGCTGGTGAACAACCCCAAGTGCCCTCCCGGCATCGCCGTGGGCTTCGTCGTGCGCATGAACGACAAGGACCTTGCCCTGCTTGAAAAGAGCCGGAACGTTTCCGAGGCGGTCCGCTCGGCGGCCCGCGGCCTTATCGCGCGCAAGAAGATGGGCAAGAAGGGCTAGGCTCGCTGCTCTCGGTCTTCTTTCCCGCAGGCTGCCAGGTCGTCCGCATGACAGGGCCGTTTCCTTCCTAGGAGCATCCATGAAGCGACTCACCTGCATCCTCCTGTTCCTGACCGCCGTCGCGTTAGGTTGCGCCCGTTCGCGGACCGTCCAGAAGAGCGAGGTTATGATGGGCACGACCGTGACGATCACCGCGGTCGGGCCAACGCGCGAAGCCGGAGAGGCGGCCATCGATGCGGGCATGGCCGAGCTTCGGCGCCTGGATGCCATGATGTCGCTCTACAAGGACGGGAGCGAGATCACGAAGGTGAACCTGGCCGCGGGCGAGAGGCCGGTGACGGTCTCTTCCGAGATGATCGACGCGGTGGAGCGGGCCGTGGAGGTCTCCCGGCTGTCGGACGGTGTCTTCGATGTGACCATCGGTCCGCTGGTGGTCCTGTGGCAGATGCGCCTCAAGGAAGGCACGGTCCCGAGCGACGATGAGATCGCGCGGGTGCGGAAACTGGTGGACTACCGGAACATCGTCATCGATCGGAAGGCCTCGACGATCTTCCTCCGGAAGAAGGGCATGATCCTGGACCTCGGCGGCATGAAGGGCTACCTTGCCGACCGCGTGGCAGACCTCTTCCGGAAGCGGGGGATCACCAATGCCGTGATCGCCCTCGCCGGCGATATCTGGGCGCTGGGAAGCCGCGAGGACGGTTCGCCCTGGCGTATCGGCGTGCAGCATCCCCGCGAGAAGGACCGGACCCTGACCGTCCTCGAGCTCCGTGACAAGTACATCTGCACCTCCGGGGACTATGAACGGTTCGTCATCAAGGGCAAGAAGCGGTACCATCACATTATCGATCCCCGCACGGGAAAGCCGTCCGAAGGGACCATTTCGGCGACGCTCATCGGCGACCGCGGCTCGCTGATCGACCCGCTGGCCAAGGTCCCCTTCATCCTTGGCGCACAGAAGGGGCTGGAGATCGTGCGCAGGCTCGGCGCCGAGGCCATCATTGTGGACGACCAGGGCAGGGTAACGACGACGCCCGGGATAGGGCTTCTCGAAAAATGATTTTCCGGCGGGATCACGCTACTATCAACGTGATAACATTATGAAAATGCCTGTTGACACCGGATGCCTGTTTCTGGTACTATCTGCCCTGCACGAAAACGGAAAGGAGTCAAACAGGCAATGCAGGTGATTTTGCGAGAGGACATCGACAAGCTGGGAAAGATCGGCGACCTCGTGAAGGTCAAGGACG
>JBAIYC010000134.1:0-5121 GCA_037916085.1 Nitrospirota bacterium
ACCGGCCTGCTGACAAGCAGCCTCGACAGGTATTCACTGTTCGCGAAGATCGCGATAAGAACCTTGATGGCCGATGCGTCGAGCTTCACCAACGATTGAAAAATCTCCCATGAGCCTTGTGCCGCGAGAAAGGATTCGAGATGGCTGAACGCCATATCGGGATCAGGAGACGTGATGATCTCCTCGAAGAGCGGAGGAAATATTTCATGAAACAGCTTGCGGCTGCGGGGAGTCTGGTGGACAAACGCAGGCCCTTCGCGAAGAAGCATTAGATTGCGGTAGGCCTTGTCCGCATCACGAAATCCGATTTTTGCGAGCACCGAAACGGCATCCCTCTCCGTCGTTTCTTCGTCGAGCAGTATGCCGTAATCCTTGCCGGGAGCGATCGCCGCAGGCTCTTCCCCCGTGAACGCGAAAAGCTCATCATAAATATCGTGGACGTTCTTCGTATGGGCTGAATAGTCCCGGAGCAACAGGTCTGCTTCTTTTCCCGGTTCGTAATATCCCGTACGCCGTGCAAGGGTCCGCAGCTCCCGATCATCGGCGGGCAGAGTCTGCGTCTGAAGGTCGTCCAGTATCTGGATCCGGTGTTCGACGGTGCGGAGGAACACGTATGCCTTGGAAAGGACCGCGTGTTCCTGATACGTGATAAGGCCCTTTTGCGAAAGCATGTGAAGCGCCTTGAGCGCATTTTTTTCACGCAAGGACCGGTCCCGCCCCCCGTAGATCAGCTGGAGAGCCTGGATCACAAACTCTATCTCGCGTATGCCCCCATAGCCGAGTTTGACATCCCGGTACGTCCTCCCCTTCTGCTGCACATCCTTGTTGATCTTCTGTTTCATGTCCCTGATCTCGGCAATGGCGCCGTAATCCAGGTATTTCCGGTACACGAAGGGAGTGATCCGTTCCATGAACTCTCTGCCAACGGACTCATCCCCGGTCACCGGCCTTGCTTTGATAAGCGCGGATCGCTCCCATGTCTGTCCCCAGGACTCGTAGTAGATCTCGTATCCGCCGAGACTCTGTGCAAGAGGCCCCCGCTGCCCTTCCGGTCTCAGGCGCAGGTCTACACGGAACACAAAACCGTCGTCGGTCTTCTCGCCAATCGCCGCACTCAACTTTTCGGCAAGCTTGATGAAATACTGATGGTTGGCAATACGGTTGGCAACCGTTCCGTCAGCCTGGAGGATGCCCTCTGTTTCACCATCCGCCGCATAGACATACATGAGATCCACATCGGAGCTGAAATTCAACTCCCGCCCGCCGAGCTTCCCCATGGCGATGACGGCAAATCCCGCGGGCTTGGGTCCGCCTTCCGGCCCGTCAATCTGGGGCCGTCCGTACCGCCTTCTCAATGCGGCATCGGCCCACTCATACGCTTTCTGCAGGCAGACCTCGGCAAGGTCCGACAGGTCCGCCACTGTTTCCTGAAGGTCCGCCTTGCCGAGCAGGTCCCTCAGACCGATCCGGAGCATCTCCTGCTTGCGGAACAGCCGCAGAACCCGAAAGAAGCTTTTGTCTTCGGTTTTACTTCCTATCAAGGCAGTGAGTTTTTCCAGAAGAGGTTCTCTGCCGTTCCGGTAGGTGAGGAATTCGCCTTCGATCAGGAGCGACAGGATCTCGTCGGCATGGATGATGAGATACGCAGAAAGAAAGCGGCTTGCGCCGAATATGGTAATGAGAGAAGTAAGAATATCCGGTTTCGTCCGGCATGCGGCGAGGAACGATGGCACATCGCCAAGCGCACCCACGAACCGTTCGCAGTTGTTTATCGCCATGTCCGGATCCGCGGCGGTCGAGAGGGATGCGGTCATGCCCGGGAGAAGCTCCGAAAGGCCCTCCGCTCCCATTGATTGTCGCATGAGATCCAGATTTTTCCGGGCCTGCGCCTGATCCTGAATACCAAGACACTCCAATTGCTCATGCGTAAGCGTTATGGAATTGTCAAATGACATTTTTTATATTATACTGACAAGCATCAGGAGATACAAGCCTTGAAAATCCGCATTCCCGTTGATCATTCATGAACCGTCTTCGAGACAACCAGGGCTGCTTTGTCTGCGGCAAGGACAATCCCGTCGGGCTCTCCGTTGCCTTCGAGATCGACGCCGCAACAAGGAGCATCAGCGCCGTCTTTACCCCAACCACCCGGCATCAAGGATACGAAGGGATAGTCCACGGCGGCATCCTCTCCTCCCTGCTCGATGAGGCCATGGCCAAATTGACGTTCGGCCTCGGCATACCGGCCCTAACCGCGGAGATGACCGTCAAATTTAAGAACCCTGCGGCTCCAGGCAGCGAACTCCGCATTTCAGGACAGATCCGGGGAGAAACCAGAAGACTGATTCTTGCCGAGGCAAGGATCGAACGGGGTCCCGTCATCATTGCGGAAGCGACAGGAAAGCTGCTCAGAATCAACCAGGAGAGTGGAGTTCATAGTTCGGAGTGAAAACATTGCTATTCCTGAACAAAACTCCGGACTCAGCGCTCCAAATTCTCGGCTCTTATGCATTATGAAATACACCCATAAACAGATCATTGAACTCATCAAGGCCAGAGCCGGAAAACCCATGCTTGTCCGCGAGCTCATGCGCATGCTCAGGCTCAAACCGGATGACCGGCGCGGGCTAAAGCAGGTCCTGAACGAGCTCGCCCTCTCGGGAGACATTATCAAGACGCGCGGCAACCGTTTCGGTCTTCCCGAGAAGATGGACCTTGAGACGGGAGTATTCCAGGCCCACCCCCAGGGCTACGGTTTCGTCATTCCGGAAAAAAAAGGAAAAGGCGACATTTACATTTCTGCGAGGAGCCGGATCGATGCCATGGACGGCGACAAGGTCGTGGCGCGGGTGACGCCGCCGTCCGGGAAAAAGAAGGCTGCCGGCAAACGCGAGGGGATGATCGTCCGGATCCTCGAGCGTGCACATACGAAGATAGTCGGTACCTATGACGTCCCGGGTCTCCGGGCCGGCAGCTACGGGTTTGTTGCTCCCTTTGACGCCAAGTTGACACAGGACCTCGTTGTGAGCCGCGAGCACGCCGGCGGTGCACATTCCGGGGACATCGTCTCCGCTGAGATCATCGCCTACCCGATGCACGGCAGGCCGCCTGAAGGCAGGATCATCAGGATTATCGGCAAATCGGGCCAGCCCGGCATCGATTCTGATCTCATCATCGAGCAGTACGAACTTCCCGCCCGGTTCTCCCCTCCCGTCCTCCAGGAGGCAGGAGCTATCCCTCAGGAGGTTTCGCCGGCCATGCGCAGGGGCAGACGCGACTTGCGTGACCTGCCGACGGTCACCATTGACGGGGAGAAGGCACGCGACTTTGATGACGCCGTGTCGATTGAGAAGATCAAATCGGGCTTTCGTCTCTGGGTCCATATCGCCGACGTCGCACGGTATGTCAAGGAAGACACGCTCCTCGACGGCGAGGCATACCGGCGCGGGACGAGCGTATATTTTCCCGACCGGGTCATCCCCATGCTTCCCATGCCGCTGTCGAACGGCATCTGCAGCCTGAACCCGAACGTCGACCGCCTCACCCTCACCTGCGAAATGGACATCTCACCCGCAGGAGACGTCGAACGGTATGACATCTACGAAAGCGTCATCAACAGCAACGAGCGCATGACCTACACCGCCGTGCGCGAGTTACTCGTGGACCGGAGTCCGACTCAGCGAAAACGGTACGGCGCCCTCCTGAACGAATTTGAACTCATGGCCGAGCTCATGGAAATTCTGCGATCGCGGAGGGCAAAGCGGGGAAGCATAGACTTCGACCTGCCCGAACCCGAGATCGTTCTCGACCTGCAGGGGCGCATGACGGAGATCATCAGAGCGGAACGCAACATGGCCCACCAGATCATCGAAGAGTTCATGCTCGCCGCAAACGAAACCGTGGCAAGCCACATTCAGAATAAGGAAGCACCCTTCCTCTATCGCATCCACGAAGAGCCCGACGAAGAAAAGATGACGGACCTCGTTGAATTTCTCGCGACGCTGGGCATCTCCCTGCCGGCCGGGAAAAAAATCAGGCCCCTCCACCTCCAGAAGGCGCTCGCCCGGGCGAAGGGCACGCCTGAAGAAACGCTCATCAACACGGTTCTTCTGCGGACCATGAAACAGGCGAGGTATTCATCGGACAACGTCGGGCATTTCGGCCTTGCGGCAAGGACCTACACGCATTTTACATCGCCGATCCGCCGTTACCCCGACCTCATCGTGCACCGCATTCTGAAGGCCGATGGAAAAGGCCTGCTCAAGGATGAAGCCTACCGCGAACACCTGGCCGATACCCTGCCCGAGGCTGCCGCCCACTGCTCGCAGCGGGAGAGAACAGCCATGGAAGCCGAACGTGATGTAATTACCATGCTGAAACTCCGGTTCATGGAAGACAAAGTCGGCGATGTCTATGACGGCATTATTACCGGCGTGGTGCAGTTCGGATTCTTCGTGCAGTTGCGGGATCTGTTCGTGGAAGGGCTGGTTCATGTCTCTACGCTGGCGGATGACTACTATCATTATGTCGAAAAGATGCACTGCCTGCGGGGGGAGCGGAAGAAGTGCGCCTACCGCATCGGTGATGCGGTCAGGGTTCGCGTGGACCGTGTCGATACGGACAGAAAGAGGATAGACTTTTCACTGGCCGAGGAGTAGGACGGGACCGACGGCATTCCTCGAAAACCGGATGATCAACCCGGGCCTATAACTTGATTGTCGCCTCGCGATCATTTTCCGTCAGTCCGATGCTGTAGTCGGCCACCTTCTTCGGCTCGGCGGGATCGTACATTTTGGCATAGGGATCGGACACCAGCAGTTCCAGGGCGTGATTCACGGAGTTCTTGTCTTCAAGCCCGACATTCTTCAGATGGATGCCGTCCCTGGTCACGGTGTAGGACCGGAACGAACAGGGATACGTGACGATCGCCGGGTCCGACACGTAGGTGACATTGCCCGCCGTGATGACCCGGGACGCGTGATGGTGGCCCGAGATCACCAGCCGGACATTCGAGTAGCGCTCAAGCATAACGCGCACTTTCTCATGGCTCTTGACCATCCAGAGCGACCAGTCCGGGCTGTTGTCCCTCGGGGTTGTGGGCATCAGCAGTTGGTGCGTGAA
>JBAIYC010000135.1:0-4055 GCA_037916085.1 Nitrospirota bacterium
TGAAGGACCGCCACCAGATCCGCGCCAGTCTCCGTGCTGCCCTGGGACGCGTCTACGACGTCGAACGGCTGATCAGCCGCATCTCCGTGGGCGTAGCGAACGCCCGCGATCTCATCGCCCTGAAACTGTCCCTGAAGACGCTTCCGGAGATCAGGAGCTTCATCGCTCCGAGCTTGGCCGGACTGCTGAAAGACATCGCCTCTGGCTGGGATGACATGGAGGACGTGCAGGGTCTGATCGAACGATCCGTGCACGATGATCCGCCCTACACGCTTCGCGAGGGGAAGCTCATCAAGAAAGGCCACAATGCCGGGCTGGATGAGCTCCGTGCCATCAGCACGGAGGGCAAGGGGTTCATCGCGGCCATCGAGGGGCGAGAACGTGAACGGACCGGCATCACTTCGCTCAAGGTCAGCTTCAACAAGGTCTTTGGCTATTATATCGAAGTGACCAAGCCGAACCTGCCGAACGTCCCGCAGGACTATGTCCGGAAGCAAACGACGGTGAACGCAGAACGCTTCGTCACGCCCGAGCTCAAAGAGTACGAGGACAAGGTCCTGAATGCCGAGGAGCGGATGCTTGACCTTGAGTACCGGTTGTTCCAGGAGGTTCGCGAGCAGGTCGCACGGGAGACAATCCGCATCCAGGAGATGGCTCGCAAAGTCGCGGTTCTGGACAGCCTCCTTTCTCTTGCCGAGGCGGCCGCACTGAACGGATACGCGAGGCCTGTCGTGGACGATGGCGACCTGCTCAAGATCGTGGACGGACGCCACCCGGTTATCGAACGGCTGACCGAGGAGCGGTTCGTGCCGAACGACGCGATGCTGGACACAAAGGAGAACCAGCTGATCATTATCACCGGACCCAACATGGCGGGCAAATCGACGTTTATGCGCCAGGTGGCACTGATATCCATCATGGCTCAGATGGGAGGTTTCGTTCCGGCGAAAGAAGCGGTCGTCGGCATCGTGGACCGTGTGTTCACGCGCGTTGGTGCGTCGGATTTCATTGCACGGGGCCAGAGCACCTTCATGGTCGAGATGAACGAGACTGCAAACATCCTGAACAACGCCACGGATCGGAGCCTCATCGTGTTGGACGAGATCGGGCGCGGCACGTCCACCTTCGACGGCATCAGCATCGCCTGGGCGGTGGCCGAATTCATCCATGAAAAACTTCGCGCCAGGACCCTGTTCGCGACGCACTACCATGAGCTGACGGACCTTGCCCTCACCATGGACCGCGTCAAGAATTACAATGTGGCGATCAAGGAATGGAACGACCAGGTCGTGTTCCTTCGGCGTGTGGTCGAGGGCGGGGCGGACAAATCCTACGGTATTCAGGTGGCAAGGCTGGCCGGTCTGCCGCCTCAGGTCGTGTCGCGGGCAAAGGAAGTGCTGGCAAACCTGGAGAAGAAGGAGTTCGACGAGTCCGGCGAGCCGGTGGCTGGGCATAAAGACCGGAAGGCGTCAGGCGTAAGAGGCGAAGGGGACGAACCGAACGAGACGACAGGGTCGCAGCTCGGACTGTTCGCTGCGCGCGATGCGAACCTGGTCCGCGAGATCGCCGAACTCGACCTGAACGGTATGACGCCGCTTGATGCTATGAACAAGCTTGCGGAACTGAAGAAGAAGGCGGAAGAGACGGGTTAATATCCTGTTCTCAAGGGGCCTTACAGCACGCGGCCCTTGCCGGAATGACGCGTGTCTTCTTTTTGACTCAAGAGAGCATGACCAGCTGAGACCGGTGGGCGTCCCCGTTGCCTGATCCTTCCGTTGTCCTCGCTCTTCGGAAAAAGTCCTTGCAACTCCTCAAAAAATTTACTATAATTCACACTCCCGCGAAGACGATGCGGTCCTTCCCATGTCAAAAGAACAGATCCAGGAACTGAGAAAAAAAATCGACGACCTCGACAACCAGCTTCTTGAACTCCTGAACGAGCGTGCACGGATCGTTATTGAAGTAGGTAACATCAAAAAGGCCGAAAAGCTCGAATTCCACTCGCCCGGCAGGGAGCGGGAGATCCTCGAGCGCTTGGCTTCGAGAAACAAGGGCCCCTTTCCTCAGGATACGCTGCGGGCGGTGTACCGAGAGATCCTTTCGTCATCCCTCTCCCTGGAGCGTCCGCTCAAGGTGGCCTACCTCGGTCCCCGTGCGACCTTCACCCACATGGCAGGCATGCAGCTGTTCGGTCTCGCGGCCCAGTACGTCCCGCTCGAGAACATCAAGGAAGTGTTCAGCGACGTGGAGCGGGGCCGTTCAGACTACGGTGTCGTTCCCATCGAGAACTCCACCGAAGGCGTGGTGAACTACACGCTCGACACCTTCATCGACTCGGACCTCAAGATCTATGCTGAGATCCTTCTTGAGGTGTCGCAGAACCTGATGAGCCGCTCCGGCAGGATGGAGGACATCCGGAAGATCTATACTCATCCCCAGGTGCCCGGCCAGTGCCGGCAGTGGATCGAGAAGAACCTCGCGGGGATCCCGATCTTCGACGCCCCGTCAACGGCCCGGGCAGCCGAGATGGCCAAGGACGACCCGGAGTCTGCAGCCATTGCGAGCGACATGGCAGCGATCCTGTACGGCCTCCAGATCGTTGCGAAGAAGATCGAGGACAACCCCCACAACGTGACACGGTTTCTCGTCATCTCGAAGAAGTCATCGGGAAAGACCGGGAACGACAAGACTTCTATCATGTTCTCGATCAAGGACAAAGTCGGGGCGCTGCATTCCATGCTGACGCCCTTTGCCGAGGCAGGCATCAATCTGAACCGCCTTGACGCGCGACCATCGGGCCGGAAAGTGTGGGACTATGTGTTCTTCCTCGATATGGAGGGTCACATCGAGGAGCCGAAGGTGGCGAACGCCATTGACCGCTTGAAGCAGGACTGCATGTTTCTCAAGGTCCTGGGGTCCTATCCGAGAAGCCAAGAAAGCAGATAACAGACGTCAGACAAACGACAGCAGACAACGAACGACGAACTGGCCACCACTGCCACAAGCCTGAGGAGCCTTAGCGAGTATGATTCCAGTCTCTGACAACATCAAGAACATTTCTCCCTATGTTCCGGGAAAACCGATCGAGGAGTTGGAACGGGAACTCGGAATCTCGGGCAGCATCAAGCTCGCTTCGAACGAGAACCCTCTCGGACCCTCGACCAAGGCGTTGAATGCGATCAAGAAGGCCTTGGAAGGCTTAAACCGTTACCCCGACGGAAGCGGCTTTTACCTTTCTCAGGCGCTGGCGAAACAGCTTGGGGCGGAGACCGACCAGATCATCCTTGGGAACGGTTCGAATGAGCTGATTGAACTTGCGGTTCGCACATTCGTCCAGCCCGGCGACGAGGTCGTGTCGGCGGATCCTTCCTTCGTCGTCTACAAGATGGTCACCCAGGCGGCCGGCGGAACGAACATGATCGTTCCCTGCAAGGACATGCGCCATGATCTTGATGCCATGGCGGAGGAGATCACGGCTCGGACGCGGCTCGTCTTCATCGCGAACCCGAACAATCCCACGGGGACCATGAACACGAAGGCCGAGATGGACGGGTTCATGGCCAGGGTGCCGGAGCACGTGCTCGTGTGCGTTGACGAGGCCTATTTCGAGTACGTGACCCGGGCGGACTATCCCGACACGCTGGACTACCTGCGGGAGGGGAAGAACGTACTGGCGCTCCGGACCTTCTCGAAGATCTACGGTCTTGCCGGTCTCCGCATCGGTTACGGCGTCACGCGGCCGGACATAGCCCAGATGATGAACAAAGTGCGCCAGCCTTTCAATACGAATTCGCTCGGACAGATCGGAGCACTGGCCGCGCTGTCCGACCGCAAACATGTGGAGCGATCGGTAACGCTGAACAACGAAGGCAAGCAGTTCCTCTACAAGGAGTTCGACCGCCTCGGGGTGACCTATGTTCCTACGGAAACGAACTTCATCCTCTTCGAGACGCGGACCGGCAGCAAAGAGCTGTACGAAGCGCTTCTGAAGAAAGGCGTGATCATCCGGCCCATGGGGCCCACGCGGCTTCGCGTCACCATCGGCCTGCACGAGG
>JBAIYC010000136.1:0-3695 GCA_037916085.1 Nitrospirota bacterium
ACTTCTTCCCCGCCGCCTTCTCGAAGAGCTCCTTCACCTCCCCCTCGCACTTCATCCCGCCGGTCTTCGCCCGGGTGACATCGGTCCGCCTCATCCGGACGCCGGTGAGGTCGGCGTTCGTGAGGTCGGCGGCGGTGAGCGTCCCGTCGATGATGTCGCAGCCGGCGAGCTTGGCGCCCCCGAGGTTCGCGGCCGCGAAATCCGTGCCGTGGAGGTTCGCGCCGGTGAGGTCCGCCCGGGAGAGGTCGGAGCCGATCAGGCTGGCGGCCCGGAGATGGGCCCCGGCCATCGCAGCGCCCCGGTACCGTGCGGAGCCGCTGTCGCACATCTGGAGGTTCGCTTCCGTGAGGTCGGCGCCGTCGAAGACGGCACCGGTGAGGCGGGAGTTCGTGAGGTCGGCCTTGTGCATCCGTGCGCCGGTGAAGTCGGCGCAGGCAAGGGTGCTGAAGGTGAGGTCGGCGCCTTCGAGGTTCGCCTTCCGGAGAGTGGCGCCGGTCAGGTTCGAGCTTCCCAGGAACGCCCCCGAGAGGTCGCAGCCGTCGAAGTCCGAGCCGGTGAGGTTCGCGCCCGAGAGGTCAGCGCCGCGGAGGTTCGAGCCGGTGAAGCGCATGCGGATGAGCTCGGTGTTCCGGAGGTTCAGCCCCGAGAGGTCGGCGCCCGACGCGTCGCCGCTGCCCGCCGCCGTTGCCAGGACGTCCTTCTTCCCGAACTTTTCCATCTTCCCCCTCCCTAGGCAGGAGCATCTCCCCTGTTCTCCTCATTCGAACCGCACGGTCCGCTTGACATAGCCGGTGTAATCCTTCAGGATCGGCTCGTATTTGCTCGTGAGCAGCGGCGAGGAGATCATGAAATCCGCGGTCGACCGGTTGCAGGCCGTGGGAACGTTATAGACGACGGCGATCCGCAGAAGCGCCTTGACATCGACATCGTGCGGCTGCGGCTCCATCGGGTCCCAGAGGAAGATCAGGAGGTCGATCTCCCCCTCTGCGATCAGCGCCCCCAGCTGCTGGTCTCCCCCCAGCGGCCCGGATTTGAGCTTCCTGATGTGGAGCTCCTGCACGTCTTCCGCTTCCAGCCTGCTCCTGATGGCCTCCTCGACGAGCTTCCCCGTCGTCCCCGTGCAGATCAGCTTGTGATGGATCAGCTCGCGGTAGTTCCATTCGACCCACTCGATCAGGTCCTTCTTCCGGTTGTCGTGCGCGACCAGCGCGATCCGTTTGGTCTCTTCCATGCCTGCACCTCCGAATACCACCGAGAGCAATTGGGAAGTATGAATTATGAAGGAAGAAAGGGGTCTCGTGCTTCTTGCTTCTTGGTGCTTCATCCATCTTCCCGGGCTGCTCTTCCCTGACCGGCACGGCGACAGGCTCACCGATCGAACAGCAGTTCGAACTCGCGCGGCGTGATGATACGGATCCCTTTGTATCTCTTCATAGCAAGAAGATCCTTGTCGCCGGTCACCAGATACGCCGCGGCAGCTTCTATGGCGCATGCCAGGACATTGTCGTCTTCACGGTCCCGGCAGGCTCCGGCAGGGACGGCGGAGGGCAGCACACTGTCCCGGGCCGCCTCGGCGATCGATGTCAGCGCCGCTACCCGTTCCTGCTTTGTCGCCGAGAACTTTTTTGCCAGGATGCGTTCGAATTCGTTGAGGATGAAGGGGCAGATGATGAGATCGAAGTGGCGTTTTCGGGCCCGCGTAAGGAGCTTTTCACAGACCCCTTCGGTGAGAAACGCCGCGAGAAGGACATTGGTGTCGAAGACCGCCTTCATGACACGTCCTTGAAGACATCTTCGTCGGTCACCATGCCCTTCTTCTTTGCGCGCGCACTCAGGTTCTTCCGCGCCTGCGCAAAACGGGATTCCCACAGATAGAGACTGATCGATTCCTTGACCACATCGCTCTTGTTCCGACCCTGGTTCTTTGCGAACCGGTCGAGCTCGCGCGCGACCTTATCGGGAAGACTGATGGACAGGACCGCTCTCATGGTTCACCTCCTGTACTACAATACACTACACCCGCCGCAGCTGTCAAGCCGGCAGCGGAACCGCGGGGGGGGCGCGTCGTACCTTCTTCCCACCGGGCAGAACAGACAAAGCGTTCTATGCATAGATCTTGAGCGGCGCGACCTTCCGCATCCGTTCAAAGTCCGCGTCATGATGGAGCAGCGCCAGATCATGCTCGATAGCCGTCTGCGCGATCAGGCAGCCGACGGTGCTGTTGATCGTGATGCCCTTCTTCCTGCAGTCGAAATAGATGCGCGCCGCTGCCGCGTAGGATTCTTTTTCATCCAGCAGCCCGTAGAAGCGATGGGTCTCCAGATAGCTCCTGGCCGTCGTGTAGTCCTTTTCGGTCCGCGTGCCCTGGAGCACCTCGAGGTAGGTCAGCGGGGAGATGCCGAAGGCCAGGTTGGCGTCGAGGACCTGCTGGAACCGCCGTACACCGGCATTGTCCGCGCCGCGCAGGTAGTCGATCAGCACCGATGTGTCGACGAGGACCATGGTCAGGCCCCTTTGCGCAGCTTCTTGTGGTCGTACCCCCTGGCGAAGGCGATCTTTCCCCGCAGCTCGCGCAGGTCGCGGCGCTGTCGCGCCGAGATGAGCTCCTCCAGGGCCTCGTGGACCAGGTCCTTCTTGGTCCGCGCCGTGGAGTGCTTGAAGGCCTTTTTGACCAGCTCGTCGTCCAGGACGATGTTCGTGCGCATTGTATACACCTCCGTATACACATACTCCAGCACATGCCTGCGCCTCGCTCAAGCAAAAAACCAGCCGCCAGGGGCCTCCCGGGGAGGCTGCTCAGCCGCGGCTTTCGCCCTCCCGCCCCGCTACTTCCCGCCCATCAGCCACTCCAGCACGAACCATGCCGCGGCCAGCACAACGACGAGCAGCACGATCCTGCCGATGTTCGCCCACAGGCTCGGCTCCTCCGTCCGCTCCGGCCCTGCCTTGTCTTCTGTCTTCATGCCCGGCCTCTCTTCGTCGGGGGAAAAGGTCATCCATCCCGGGGCAGACCCCGATCTGCGGTTATTTCCCTATCCCGCTCTTCTGCTTCTGTAGGATATAGTTTAACACTTCGTTCAGGTCCTTGAACAATCCGACCCCGTTTCTCGCACAGGCCTTGTTCCACGGGAACAGGAGCCCCGCTCCGATAGCGTCGTTCGCTATCGCCATTTCGAGCGTCCGCGGCGCGTCATCGACGACCACCGCCGCCTCCTTGAACAGCACGGTCTTGTCGAAGGAAAGGTGCAGTTCGTCATAGGCGAGGCCGTGCCGCGCAAGCCAGCGCTCCGTGGGCTTCCGCGTGTCCTGCCGCCGGTGGCTCGCGATGACCACCCGGTACCCCTGCTCCCTCAGCGCCCGGAGGAAGCCCTGCGCCTCGGGATAGGGCAGGTAGCGCCCGCTGTCCTGGGCGAAGTGGATCGCGTCGATCGCCGCCTGGAACTGCTCTTCCGTGCAGAAGGGCGTCCAGAAGGCCGCGGTCGTCCAGTGCTCCGGCGGGGGCAGGGCGCGGTTGATCTTCCGCAGCTCCTCGTAGAAGGCGTCGCAGAACTGCCAGAGCGTGTTGTCGATGTCAATGACGGCTGTTGTTCGCATGGCAGCTGCCATTAAGAGTTATGAATTGAGAAGGAAACCGTGAGTCTCATTACTCGCCGGGTTTGGGGGTGAACCCCATGCGAAAATCCAGGCAGGCGACC
>JBAIYC010000137.1:0-1905 GCA_037916085.1 Nitrospirota bacterium
CCTTTCGCTCCACATACTGGAGGTATATGGCATTGACGAGGATGAACGCCAGCAGCACGGCCACCGGGATCACGAGGCTGTAGACAAGGTTCAATATCTGATGTAGTGCGGGCATATTCTGCTCCTAGACTTCAATCTTGTAATGTCGGATGGTCCCGATTTCATGAGAGCGCGTAATCGTCATCCCCGAGGAAAACAGGAGCCGCTCGGCGGTTATGACTTCATGCTTCATGATCGAATCGGACGCGAGCGAAAGATCGTCGGCCGAAGCTGCCAGCGGGGATTTCTCGCGCGCCCAGCAGGACCCCGTCGCGAGGTCGCTGTACATCGGGACCACGGCCCGGATTTCCCGAAGGATATCGGCGGACGACCCGTAGTTCATGGCCCCTCCCATTCTCTTCGCAAGGTCCTGAATGATCTGCCAGTCGGGGCGCGATTCGCCGACCGGGGCTTCTGCTTTGCTCAACTGCTGAAGTCTTCTCTCAAGATTCGTGAATGTTCCCGACTTCTCTACGACGCTGGCGGCCGGAAGCACGACATGCGCCAGCTTGGCGGTCTCGGTCATGAAGATATCCTGAACCACGAGGAATTCGAGTCTGACCAGGTCCTGCTTCAGACTTTGATCGCTCCCCGCAGGATCGTCGCCCATGATATAGAGCGCGGCGATCTTGCCGCTCTTGATGGCACCCAGCATTTCAACGGCGTTCATGCCCGGCGTTTCCGGCAGGATCGCGTTCCATTGTCCGGACAGGGCTGTCGTGGACTCCGCATCGATTTTCCGGTATCCCGGAAAATAGGTGGGGACGATGCCCATGTCAAGCGACCCCTGGAAATTGCTGCGGCGGACGAGAGGATAGTACGTGACACTCTTCAGCTGCCCCCCGATTTCCCGGACGCCGGCAAACGCCTTGTCCGAAAGCCTGGCCGGGACGATGATCGCAACGCTCTTGGCATTCTTCAGGAGCCCGGCCGCCTGTTTCGCGGCCTCGCTTCCCGACGAAGAGGAAAGCGCCGCAGCCAGCTCTTCGATCGCACGGTCGGTGCTCGTGGTCATCACCAGGGTAGCGATCTTGTTGAACTTGTTGAACTCGTCGTTCACGAGAATCAGTTTCCGGTCTTTCTTGTTTACGGCGCGCACGATCTCGATGCCCGTCAGTGGATTGATCTCGCCGACATTTTTGTCAAGCACCAGGATCACATCGTGCTCAGCCATCCGGCTGAGTTCTCCGGAAAAGAACGACGTATTGAGGCCCTTCGGAACCTTGAGCCTCGCGAGCATGTCCACATTGTTGGTCCCGACGACGGTGCGGAGAAACTTCTGGAACAGGTAGCTGTCCTCGTTGTTCGTCCGGACCGAGCCGAGGCCGCCGATCCTGTCGGCGCCATGCTTGTCCCTGATCACCTTGAGATTGGTCGCAATGACCGCCAGCGCCTCTTCCCATGTGCAGTCGACAAGCTCGCCGCCCACGCGCATCTTCGGCGTGGTCAGCCGCTCGGCCGAATGGACCGCGTCCCAGCCGAACCTGCCTTTGGTGCAAAGGTAATTATTCCGTCCGGGACCGACCCGCATGATCTTTCCCTTGCGCGATTCGTAGCTGACGCCGCATCCGCAGCCGCAATAATTGCAGACCGACGGGGTGCCTTCCAGGTTCCACGACCGGGCCTTGTACTTGAACTGGCGCGTCGTGAGCGCCCCGACGGGACAGATCTCGACGCATTCACCGCAGAACTCGCAGTCAAGGGGACGGTCGAAATCCGTGCTGATGCGCGCCCGCGTTCCCCGGCGGGTAAAAGCCCATTCGCCCACGCCGTTTTGTTCGTCGCAGATCCTGACGCACTTGCCGCACAGGATGCAGCGGCTGATGTTCCGCTCGATGACGGCGCTTTCGTAGTCCGGCGGGAGAT
>JBAIYC010000138.1:0-4063 GCA_037916085.1 Nitrospirota bacterium
AAGGCGGGGTATAACACGCAAAACAGTTTCAGAGCGGTATCACCATGCCGGCGGGAAAAGGGGGAGGTTTTTCACCGCCGGCTTGCTGCAGATCACTCATTTCGACAGGAGGCGTTTACACGCCTCCTTTTTCTATTTCTACCTGCTTCGTCACCTTGTGCCAGGTGATGCCCGTTTCCTTGTCACCGAAGGGCTGATAGGTGAGCTCGATATCCACCGTCATGCCGTAGTCGAGGATGTTGGTCTTGCCGTCCTTGAACTCGGCGGGGAAGGGGATCTCGAACTTCTCGCGCACGGGCTTGCCGGGCGGCAGGCCGTTGTCGATGAGGATGCCGCTCTTTTCATAGGGTCCGCGGCCCATCTTGTCGCCGCGGCCGAGCTGCTGGGGAATAGGCATGTAGATACGGCTGTGCTTCGCTATCACGTTTCCTTTTGAGTCTTTCGCGGTCACTTCCAGGACCAGCCGGTTGGGCGTGGGTCAGCCGTCCGGAATGGCGTGGCCGGCGCGGTTGATCATCTCGACCTTGACCAGGGCCTGGGGGATCATCTTGGCCTTGTCGCGCCAGATATACCCCATCGCTTCGACGTTGAAGTCCACGGCGGTCTTTGCAAAGTCCACGTTGCTGTAGCTCGTCATATTGTGGCCGAGGTTGCTCCTGCGCATGTGGCATTCCTGGCAGCTTTTCTGGCCGCCCTCTGCGCGGTAGGCCCAGAGATAGCTGCCGTAGAGCGTGCCGCACTGGGAGGGGTTCTCGAGCTCGAAGTTCGGGCCGAGCCCGTGGCACTGTCCGCAGAGGATGGATTCTCCCATGATGGGGCTCGTCTTCATGACCGGATGGGCGGCGTCCCCGTGTCCGCCCTCCTTGGAGCCGTAGACCTCGTTCTTCTGCGGGAAGCCGTCGACCCACTTGTGGACGATGGCGTTCCGCTGGTGGCAGACGAGGCAGTTGATGTTGACCGAAGAGAGCTTCTTCTCGATCTTGTCCTTCTCCTCGGGCTTCGTTTCCTTGTCGCCGTACTTGATCGACAGGGCCACGATCTCCCTGGCAACATCGTCCGTAGCTTCAGCGACTTGGGGCAGGTGGCACTTCATGCAGATCATCACGTGCTTGATCTTCACGTCCTCGGGCTTCTTGACCCCCGAGTACTTCCAGCTCATGAGGCCGACCTTCACCGTCGTTGCCACGGTCAGGGCGGTCCTCCCCGTCCCGAAGATGGACCGTGCATGCAGCGACTGGTCCCACTCATTGTAGATCTTCTCATGGCACTGCTTGCAACCGCTCGAATCGTATTTCTTCGCCAGCTCTTCGATGCTCTTCGCCTTCTTTTCCTCGGCAGCCACTGCCTGATGGGGGACGCCCATGAGGAGCGGCAGCGCGAGCACAGCGGATACTGCGACTGTCCTGAGAAAACTCATTCGCCTGCCTCCTTTCGGGGATGTGTGAAACTGATTGTGGTTGTCGGAGTGAGCAAAGCTGTGGTAGTAAATAAATGTGTTAACTGTAGCTATAGCCCGAAGATATGTCAAGTAAGATAAGCTTATAGGAATGTCATAAGAGCTTATTTTCAAACATTGTTAACTTTGGAATTTTTTCAGGACGAGTGCGGCATTGACGCCGCCGAAACCGAGGGAGTTTGAGAGCGCAGCCCGAATGGGATGGCTCCTTGCCTTGTTGGGCACATAGTCGAGATCGCACGCCGGATCGGGGGTCTCGTAATTCATGGTCGGAGGAATGATACCTTCATGGAGCGAGAGCGCGGTCACGGCCGCCTCTACTGCGCCGGCAGCTCCGAGCATATGGCCGAGCATGGATTTGGTGGAACTGACGGCGAGCTTCTTTGCCTGTTCCCCGAAGGCAGCTTTGAGAGCAAGGGTCTCGATCAGGTCGTTCGGTACCGTCGACGTTCCGTGGGCATTGACATAGTCGATCTCGTCAGGCCCCAACCCCGCATCGACAAGGGCGAGGGCCATGGCACGGGCCGATCCTTCGCCCGCAGGGTCCGGTCGGGTGTAGTGGAATGCGTCCGAGGAGAGGCCGTAGCCGGCAAGTTCGGCATAGATCCGGGCATGCCGCGCCTCGGCGTGGCCGAGTTCTTCCAGGATGAGCACGCCGGCCCCTTCGGAAAGTACGAAGCCGTCACGCTTGCGGTCGAAGGGGCGGCTTGCCCGCTCCGGCTCGTCGTTGCGCTGGGAGAGCGCCTTTGCCTGGCAGAATCCCGCCAGCACAAGGGGTGACAAGGCTGCTTCGGTCCCACCGCAGATCATAACGTCAGCATCGCCCCGCTGGATGGTCCTCATTGCTTCGCCGACGGAATGTGTCCCTGTTGCGCAGGCGGTGGACACGTCCAGGCAGGGCCCTCTCGCACCGGCCTTCATCGCAATGTAGCCTGACGCCATGTTCACGAGGGTCATGGGGGTGGAGAAGGGCGAAACCGCCCGATGCCCCTTTGCCAGCAGGGCGATGAGGTTCTTCTCGTATGTTGCGACGCCGCCGCGGCCGGAACCGACGAGGACGCCGGTTCGGAACGCAGCGCTCCCAGCGGGGGAGAAGCGCGCATCTTCCATCGCCATCAGGGCGGCGGCAAGGGCGTACTGGATGAAAGGGTCTGTCTTGTGCGCCTCTTTCCTGCTCAGGTAGCTCAGAGGATCGAAACCCCGCAGTTCGCCGGCGATCCGCGTCGGGAAGGCGGATGCGTCAAAGGTTGTAATGGAGCGGATTCCGGAGCGTCCCTCCTTGATGCCTCGCCAGGTAGAACGCATGTCGTTGCCCAGGGGCGTTACCGCTCCGAGGCCGGTTATCACGATTCGGCGCTTCATCGGGTTTGCAGTATAACTCCGTGCGGTATGGTTTGACACGGATATTTTTTGTGTTATAGTATAGAATCGCGTTCATCGCCGAACTGAAGAAAGAGGCACGGTCATGACAAAGAATGAACTGGGATCGCTCACGATCACCGAGCTGAAGGCGTTGGCGAAGAAGAAGAAAGTCGACCTTCCGTCGGGTGCCAGGAAGGCCGATATCGTTTCTGCTCTTCTTTCGGGAACGGCCAAGAAGGGTGCTAGGGCCGCTGCTGGAGGAAGACCGGCAGCCGCGAAAGAAGTGGTAAAGGCCGCGAACAAGAAGGCATCCTCGCCGACGGCCAAGGTATCGAAGGCGGCCGGTACGGTTCGGGCAAAAAAGAAGGTCGCGGCGAAGAGGCCGACAGCGACCGGCCCAGGTGCGACCGTTCCGGCGTCAGCCGCCCGGCCTGCGGCGCGGAAGGCTCCGGAGCCCGAATGGCGGATGCCTGCCGGCCGTGGAGGGCCGTTCACGGCGCAGGAACGTGTCACCGGCGCCAAGTTTTACACGGGAACGGCTGAGACTGGACCCGCGGCGGCCTATGACGCGCTGCCCCATGAATACGGCCGGGAGCGCATCGTACTTCTTCCGCGAGATCCTCATACGGTCTTTGCTTTCTGGGAAGTGTCAGAGCGGCACCTCGATGCTGAGCGGAAGCGGGCGGGAGGGGAGGCGAGGCTCTGTGTCCGCATCTTTGACGTGACCGGTGTCCCCTTTGACGGCAAGAACGAAATCGCCTATTTCGATCAGGAAGTATACGAGCGGGTCGGGAGCTGGTATTTCAACCTCGACCGGCCGGGTCGCGCGTTCTGCGCTGACTTGGGAGTGCGGTCTCCGGAAGGCGGGTTTCTGACGCTGCTCCGCTCGAATACCATCTCCGTGCCGAGGGTAGGCTTTTCCGAGGTGCTGGATGACGCATGGGCGATCCCCGTGGAGGAGTTCCTGCGGCTTTACGGGGTCGCCGGTCACGGAGGCACTTCCTCCGCCCAGATCCTGGAGCTCATGCGCAAGCGTCGTCTGCTTGAGATATCCTCGCCGGGCCAGTGGGGGAAGGCCGGGGCACAAACACGACGAAGATAGGATCCGTCCATTCCGGACGCTGTCTGAAAAGCCCATCCTTTGGGGATGGGCTTTTTTGCGTTTCGCGGACGATTCCCGATCCGCAATGGAGTATACTGGGCGACAGTACTGGACGCATTCTGAGCGATGCTCCGGGTCGGTCA
>JBAIYC010000139.1:0-7794 GCA_037916085.1 Nitrospirota bacterium
CCCAGACCTCCTGCGGGAAATCGCGCTTCGTGTGCTTCTTGACCACGGACTTGAACTTGACCACCAGGCCCTTCAGGTCCTCGGCGGTCAGCTCGATGTCGAGCTTCACTTTCTTCTTCTTCTTCACTTCATGGATGATATGCTCGAAGGCGTCCTTCTCGATGCCCATCACCACGTTGCCGAACATCTGGAAGAACCGGCGGTAGGCGTCCCAGGCGAAGCGCTCGTTGCCCGACATGCGGATGAGCCCCGATATCGTCTTGTCGTTCAGTCCCAGGTTCAGCACCGTGTCCATCATGCCGGGCATGGAGAACTTGGATCCCGACCGGACGGAGACCAGGAGCGGACGCTCCACGTCGCCGAACTTGAACTTTCCGCCGAGGGCATCCTCCATCTTCTTCATGTACTCCCGCATCTCGCCGTCAAGGCCCTCGGGCACCCTTTTGCCCAGCTCATAGAAGAGATTGCAGACCTCGGTCGTGATGGTGAAGCCCGGGGGCACCGGAACCCCGGCGTTCGTCATCTCCGCCAGGCCCGCTCCCTTTCCGCCCAGCAGGTCCTTCATGTTGCCGTTCCCGTCGGCTTTGCCGTTGCCGAAAAAGTAGGTGTACTTTTTCCCGTTCGCCATGGCCACATCCTCCTGAATAGGAATCTGAAAATGCTTTAAAATGGGTCCGTATACAAACCGCTATCAAGATCGTCTCTCGCAGAGCACGCAGGGCTTAAGAACCAACGACCACAGATCTTTCTCTGCGCACTTTCATTACGACCGTTGCACCTCGCCTGGAGGCGCTACTGTTGGTTGCGAGAAAGCGCTTTTTTCCCTATTTCTTTTCCGTGCTCAGCTCGAGCCGTGAGAAATCGGCGATGGCCGAGAAAAGCCCAGTGATGCCGGCAAGGAGCGCCAGCCGGTTGTTCTTCACCGCCTCGTCCTTGTCCATGACCATGACCGTATCAAAAAACGTATCGACCGGCCTGCGGAGCGACGCAATGTCGGCAAGGGCGCCGCGGAAATCGAGGGCGCCGGTCTTCTCCTGCACCCGGCCCTTGATCTCGCCGAAGGCCGCGGCAAGCGCCTTTTCGGCGTCCTCCTTGAGCTGCGTCATCGTGACCGTCCCCTGGAACTCTTTCGGGACGATGTTCCCCGCCCGCTTGAGCGCCGTCACCAGGGGCTGGTAGTCCTCGGAATCCCGCCAGCCGTCCAGCGCCTTCACCTTCTCCTTCGCCACGAGCGGGTCGTCGAAGGAGACCGACAGTGCCGCGTCCACCACGTCGGACCGGAGTCCCTCGGTCGTCAGCATGCCGGCCAGCCGCTGACGCAGGAAATCGAGCACCTCTGCGCTCACCTTCTTCGCTGCGTCGTCCCTGAGGCCGAACCCCTTGCATGCCTCCGCAACGAGAGAGGCGAGCGAAAGGTGCTTGCTCCGGTCAAAAAGCATCGTGAGGATGGCGATGGACTGACGCCGGAGCCCGTAGGGGTCCTCGGAACCGCTCGGGATGAGCCCAACGGAAAAGCAGCCCGCGATGGTGTCGATGCGGTCGGCGATGCCCACGCACATGCCTTCGGCAGAACCCGGCAGCACGTCGCCGGCAAAGCGGGGAAGATAGTGCCCGGCAACGGCGTCGGCGATCTGCTGCGCTTCGCCGGAGAGAAGCGCATACTGCCTACCCATCACGCCCTGGAGCTTGGGGAACTCGCCCACCACGCCGGTGACGAGATCTGCCTTTGCGAGATAGGCCGCCCGCTCCACGATCCTCGCGTCGGCTCCCAGAAGCCCGGCCAGCCAGACAGCCAGCTTCTGCACCCGCATGGTCTTGTCGTAGACGGTGCCGAGCTTCTCCTGGTACGTGACCTTCTTGAGGGCCTCGACGCGGTCCGCGAGCTTTACCTTGATATCGTGGTCGAAGAAATAGGCGGCATCGGACATGCGGGCAGCGAGCACCCGCTCGTTCCCGGCCTTCACGACCTCCATGTCCTCGGCCCTGGTATTGCTGATAGTGATGAAATAGGGCAGGAGCTCGCCGCGTCTATCCACCACGCTGAAGTACCGCTGGTGCTCCCGCATGGCCGTGATGAGCACTTCCTTCGGAACGCGAAGGAACTCCTTGGAGAAGGTCCCGAGGACCGGAACGGGGTACTCGACGAGGTTCATGACCTCCTCGACGAGGCCCGTGTCATCCAACAGCCTGCCGCCGACGGATTGGGCGAGTTCCGAGGCCTGCTTCACGATGCGCGACCTTCGGATCTCGGGGTCGATGACGATGTAGTTCGGCTCGCACTGCAACTGGTAGGACTTGAAATCCTTCACCAGGAACGCGCCGGGGCTCATGAACCGGTGGCCGCGCGACAGGTTGCCGCTCCTGAGGCCGTTCAGCTCGAAGGCGACGGTGTCGCCGCCGAACAGCGCCGTGATCCAGTGGATCGGCCGGGCGAAGCGGATGTCCTTGTCCATCCAGCGCATGGACTTGGGGAAAGGAATCGAGAGGATGTAGCCCGGCATCGTCTGACCGAGCCAGGCAAGCGTCTCGCCGCCCTTCTCGTCCACCCGGGCAACGACGTACTCGCCCTTGTCCATGGTCTTGAAGGAGAGCTTGTCCACGGCCACGCCGTTCTTCTCGGCGAAGACGAGCGCAGCCTTCGTCGGAGCGCCGTCAGGACCATAGGCCACCTTCTTTGGCGGGCCCACCACCTCTTTCGATACATCCGCCTGCCGTTCATCGAGCGCCGCGGCATGAAGGATAAGCCTGCGCGGCGTGCCGTAGGCACGGATGTCCCCCGTCGACGCGACACGGCCCGATGCGAGGAGCGCCGTGAACAGCTCCTTCATCTTCTCCAGCGCCGGAGGGATGAACCGCGACGGGATTTCTTCGGTGCCTATTTCCAGGAAGAATTCCTTAGCCAAAATGACCTCGATAATGGCAACTGATCTTTAACCACGGATGGACACAGATGAAGTCAAGTACTTCTGAACCACGGATGAACAGGGCAAACATATTCAACAACCTTTTCTCTCGCAGAGACGCAGAGAACGGTTGAAGATTCTACAAATCGAATCCTCGTCTTAAGGTTTCCTTTGCGACCTTTGCGGGCTTTGCGAGAGAAAGAAGGACTCTTCTTGAATTCGTCTTTTCTCTGCGCCCTTTGCGAGCTCCGCGAGAGGCCGCATCTCCTATCTTCTGGCTTCTGGCTCCCGTTACTGCTTCTTCAGCATCGGGAACCCCTTCGCCTCCCGGTCCGCCAGGTACGCATGAGCGCAGAGCCGCGCAAGCTTCCGCACACGCGCGATGTAACCCGTCCGTTCGGTCACACTGATGGCGCCGGCAGCGTCCAGGAGGTTGAACGTGTGGGAGCACTTGAGACAGTAGTCATAGGCCGGGTAGACAACGCCGGCCTTGACGAGCTTGTCGCATTCTTTCTCGTAGGACTCGAACTGCCGGAAAAGCATCTCCCGGTCCGAGAGTTCGAAGTTGTACTTCGAGAACTGCACCTCGGTCTCATGATGCACATCGCCGTACTTCACGTCCTTGGTCCACTGAAGATCGAAGACATTGTTCACGCCCTGGAGGTACATGGCGAGCCGCTCGATGCCGTAGGTGAGCTCTGCGGAGATGGGCTTGAGGTCGATACCGCCCACCTGCTGGAAGTAGGTGAACTGAGTCACCTCCATGCCGTTGAGCCACACTTCCCAGCCCAGCCCCCAGGCGCCGAGCGTGGGCGACTCCCAGTCGTCCTCGACAAAGCGGATATCGTGCTTCAGCGGATTGATGCCGAGTTTCTGGAGGCTTTCGAGGTAGAGCTCCTGGACGTTCTGCGGATGGGGCTTCAGGATCACTTGGAACTGGTAATAGTGCTGCATCCGGTTGGGGTTCTCGCCGTAGCGGCCGTCGGTGGGTCTGCGGGACGGTTGAACATAGGCAGTGTTCCACGGCTCCGGCCCGAGAACGCGAAGGAACGTAGCGGGATGGAAGGTCCCTGCGCCGACCTCAAGGTCGTAGGGCTGGTGTATGACGCAGCCCCTGGACGCCCAATAGTTCTGCAAGGTGAGTATAAGATCTTGAAATGTCAAAAGATTGGCCTCTGCTTGGAATGCCGGAATGCGCGAAAAAAATAGAGTGCTATTATACAAAAATGCCTTATCTTGTCAAGCAAATATGGGCATATTTGAAGGATTTATAGTGCGGGTTTACGTGTCTGTCATTTGACCGGTACGTAGGTCAACAGCACATTCCCGTTGCCGAAGACGCGCGTCTTTGTCAGTTTCAGGGTCAAGCGGTCCCGGACACCTTCGAACATGGTCTTTCCCTTCCCGATGGCCACGGGGTTCAGAAGGATATTATACTCGTCGATCAGGCCTTCCTGTGCCAGCTGTGCGACAATGCTGCCGCTTCCGAGCACAGTCAGGTCCTTTCCCGGCCCCTGCTTCAGCCTCCGCACTTCCGCCGCCATGTCGGTCTTCACCAGCCTCGTATTGTTCCAGCCAACCTTCTCCAGCGTGCGGGAAAAGACGATCTTCTCCGCCTTGTTCATGCCCGAGGCCACGATGGGATCCGTCCTGATCGCCTCCGGCGTGGGCCAGAAGCTCGCCATGAGCTCGTAGGTGACGCGGCCAAAGAGGAGCGTGTTACCCGAATGTGAAACGGCCTTTGCAAGTTCCTGGAACTCCGCATCCACGTTGTGCCACGAGATATCGCCGCCCTGGCCTGCAAAGTAGCCGTCAAGCGTCACGAGGTTGAATACGGTCAGCCTTCTCATAGATGCCTCCTCGCCGTCGTCAGAACGCCCCATCCGCGTTCGGCGAATCACCGGACAGCGGCTGGCCGATGTCCCACAGTTCCACGATCCTGTCCCCCTGGAACCGGAACACATGCACGACGGCAAGGTCCTTTTCTCCCGGATTCAGCACGACATGGGAATGCGCGGCGACCATGTCGCTTTCCGCGATGACGTGCTTGATGTCGATCCGTTTGTCCGGGAACCTGGCGTGGTTCTCGATCATCGCATCTTTCAGCGCCCGAAAACCGGCGCGGAAATGGGGATTGTGATGTTTGCCGGCCATGTCCACGTACTTCTCGTATGCTTCGTCGATGTGGCCGGCCACGACGAGCCGCAGGAACTGAACAGCACGCTCCTTGGGAGATCGAACAGCATCCGGCATGGTGCCCCCTCTCAGTCAAGCGCAAACGATCCGGTCTTCAGACTTCCTGCCGGGCGATAGACGCCGAAGACGACGCCCGCGCCGGTGGTGCTCGAGCGTACCAGCTTCAAGCTGCGCGGGACCGTACCGGCCCCGAAGAGCCGCTTGCCGGTCCCGAGAACGACAGGGAAGGTCAGGATCCGGTATTCATCCACGAGGTCGTTCTCGATCAGGGTCTGGGCGAGACCGGCGCTGCCGTGGACCTGCAGTTCGCGAGCAAAACGCTTCTTGAGCTCGACCACTTCCTTCTGGACATCGCGAACAAGCATTGAGTTGTTCCAGGTGAGCGTGCTTCGGGTGCGTGAAGCAACATACTTCGGGAGCGCATTGAGCTTCGCGGCGATCGGGTCGTTGGGATCGGTGATCCTGGGCCAATGGGCCGCGAAGATATCATAGGTCGTCCGTCCCAGAAGGAACGCGTCGGCCTTCTGGAAGATCTCGATTATGATCTTTGCCATATCTGCGTCGGCCAGGGGGAAGACCCATCCACCGTACGGAAAGTTCCCGCTCCGGTCCTCCTTGGGAGTTCCGGGCGCCTGCATCACCCCGTCGAGCGACAGGAAGGTCGTCATTGTCAGTTCAGCCATGGAAACCTCCAACCATATAACCCACCGCACCCGGCCACCCTTGGCAAGGTGTGGAGGGATAGGCTCTCTTCCTATTTCTTGCCCTATGCAGCTTTCAGCGCCGCGATGTCGATCTTGGTCATCTTGAGGATCGCCTGCACGACACGGTTGGACCTCGCTGCGTCGCGGTCGCTCACCATTTTGCTCACGACCGTCGGCACGACCTGCCACGATACGCCGTACCTGTCCTTGAGCCAGCCGCATTGCCCTTTTTCGCCGCCGTCGGAAAGCTTCTCCAGAACCTGTCGACCTCAGCCTGCGTGCGGCAGTTCACGACAAAGGATAGTGCCGGAGTGAAGCTGAACACCGGTCCGCCGTTCAGCGCGACGAACTCCTGACCTTCGAGCAGGGCTCACGGTCATGACCGAACCCTTCGGTCCCGGGCCGGCGTCATCATAGCGCGCAACGGTCTTGATCCTGGAGTTCTTGAAGATCGAGGTATAGAACTTCACGGCCTCTTCTGCCTTGTCGTTGAACCAGAGAAATGGCGTGATCTTCTGCATCGGGGTCTCCGCGAGTGACCGCTGCTAGTTATAGTATAGCCCGGTCCACAGCGGCCACTGTGCGGAGACGTTTCACGTGCAGGTTTGGGAGGAAAGAATCAAGGGTGCATGGAATACACCCTGGACGGCGGACCTTGCTGGAGGAGTCTGCTATTCGATTGATCCGCGGACGGTGCTCTTCGTTCAGGGACGCGGCCGGTTCACGAGCGGACCGCTCAGACCTGCCACATGGTGGCTTCGAAGTCCTCGGTGGGCACCTTTACATGGATGAAACCGCGGTAGGGCCACTTCTCCACCTCCGATCCCTTCCGCTCTACGGTGATGAAGAAATGCAGCTCGTCCTGGGGCTTGACGCCAAGCAGCTCGAAGGGGATCGCGAGCTCGATCACCTCGTTCGCAGCAATGCTGTTGATTGACGCGATCTCCTTGCGCTCGCTGTTCACGCCCCGAAAGAGCACCGCCGTCACGCGCCGGTCCTTCGGACTCACGCGGATCTCAATGTTCTGCCCTTTCGGAACAAGGAAATTGACGAAGAACGCGAGGTCCTCGACCTTCTCATCCTGCAGGCTCTGGCTCGGATCGAGACGCAGGAACAGGTTGCGAAGATCGAAGCCGTAGTAGATATAGCCGATGATGGATTCACCGCGGTGCATTGCGCCGCCGCCGCGGGCCACGTCGTAGTACCCGGCGGAAAGCCATTCGAAGTAGTTTGTGACCTGCCCGTCGATGGTCGGTGAGATGAACGCCGTAAGGTCCACCGTCGGCCGCGCTTCCCGGTCCTCCCGCAGAATGGGGATGTGGAGCTCATCGGGCACATCGAGGCCGATGATCCGGTACACGTTCATCAGGTGGGTGCGGAAGAGGAGGTCGAATTCGGCGTCGTTCTCCGAAAAGTGGTCGTCGCCGTACCACCAGCACCAGTCGCTCCCTTCGGCGATATAGATCTCCTCCCAGGCCTTCGCCAGCTTCTCGGGATCCCCGTTCCGCTTCGAGTACTGCACGAGCGCGTCCCGCGTCTGGCCGAGGAGGTCCCAGGCGCGGTTGTCTTCCTCATGGCCGATCCAGACGCGGAAGTTCGAGGAGATCCATGAGCCCGCATGCAGCCGTTCGATGCGGTCCTCGGCGGGATGCTTGTCCAGATACTCTCTGACCGAGACGCACTGGAGCCCCTCTTCGCGGCTGAGCTTCTCATACAGATAGAGGAAGAAGTCCCTGCCGTCGTTTTGGTAGTACTCCCATGCGTTCTCTCCGTCCAGGATAATCGAGACCAGATGGGGCTTTCCGCTTGCGCCCTTCCGGATGCGGTGCAGACGGTCGATCAGGTCGTGCACCGCGTTCTTGTAGTCCCATTTGGAGTAGACGAAGCCAACGAGGTCGGACAAGGTGTGGTCCCGGAAGACGACGGACACCGTCTTGTCGCCCTTGCCGGCGCGGTAGGGCTGGTACAGCATGTCGGGGTTCTTCATGATG
>JBAIYC010000140.1:0-6391 GCA_037916085.1 Nitrospirota bacterium
ATAAGGTCATCGAGGGAACCATGCTCGGTGACAGCATCTCGGTCAACGGGGTATGCCTGACCGTCGTTGCGATGGGGAAGGCAGAATTCTCCGCTGATATCGCCGTGGAAACGCTCAGTGTCACGAACTTGGGGAGTCTGACCGTAGGGGCAAAGGTAAACCTCGAGCGGGCGCTTCAGCTCTCGGCCAGGATCGGTGGCCACTTGGTCAGCGGCCACGTTGACGCGGTTGGGCGCATACGCGAGAAACGGGAAGAGGGGAACGGCTGGCGGATCTTCTTCGATGCTCCGGACGCCATTTTGCGGCACGTGATCAAGAAGGGATCGATCGCCATCGACGGCATCAGCCTCACGGTCGCAGATGTCGACCGGACCGGTTTCTCCGTGGCCATGATCCCCCATACGGCCAAGCTCACGACGCTGGGGTTCAAGACGGTCGGCAACAGTGTCAACATCGAATCTGATATCATCGGGAAATACGTGGAACGCCTCCTTACCGGACGGTTGGATGGGGGTGTTTCGCTTGATACCTTGAAAAAGGCGGGTTTTGCATAAGGCGGGGGCTGGCCGGTCCTGTCGGCGGATAGAATATAGTTCCTGCCGCCGGGGGGGCGCCGGGCCTCCGGAAGCTGTAGCACAATGAGGTGATCTTCATGAAGTTCAATAGCATCGAAGAAGCGATCGAAGACATCCGAAAAGGCAAGATGGTCATCCTCGTGGACGACGAGGACCGCGAGAACGAAGGCGATCTCACCATGGCGGCCGAGAAAGTGACGCCCGAGGCGATCAATTTCATGGCCAAGGAGGGGCGCGGGCTCGTCTGCCTTTCGATGACACCGGAGCGCGTCGAACATCTGCAGCTGCCCATGATGACGACAGACAACACTTCGTCCTTCGGCACGGCATTCACCATTTCCATCGAGGCGAAGAAGGGCGTGACGACCGGTATTTCCGCGGCGGACCGCGCCACGACGATCCGGACCGCCATCGATCCCCAGTCCGGTCCCGAGGACCTTGCCCGTCCGGGGCACGTGTTCCCCCTCCGCGCCCGTCCGGGCGGGGTTCTGCAGCGTGCTGGGCAGACCGAGGGGTCCGTTGACCTTGCCCGCCTTGCCGGACTTACGCCGGCAGGGGTAATCTGCGAGATCATGAACGACGACGGCACGATGTCGCGCGTGCCCCAGCTCATGGAGTTCGCGAAGAGACACCATATGAAGATCGTGACGATCAAGGACCTCATCGCCTACCGGGTCAAGAAAGAATCGCTCGTTAAACGGGCGGCCGTGACCAAGCTTCCTACCGCCTACGGAGATGAGTTCATGGCGATCCTCTATGCAAACGATATCGACCGGCAGCAGCATATCGCGCTGGTGAAGGGAGATATCAAACCTGACGATACGGTGATGGTGCGGGTCCACTCGGAATGTCTGACCGGGGACGTGTTCGGTTCCCTTCGCTGCGACTGCGGCGAACAACTCCACAACGCCATGCAGATGATCGCAGCGGAAGGAAAGGGTGTCGTGCTCTATATGCGCCAGGAAGGGCGCGGCATAGGCCTCGAGGGAAAGCTGAAGGCCTATGAGCTCCAGGACAAGGGCAAGGACACTGTTGAAGCGAACCTCGCGCTCGGCTTCAAGGCAGACCTGCGCGACTACGGCGTTGGCGCCCAGATACTTCGGGACCTTGGGGTACGGAGGATCCGGCTGCTGACAAACAACCCGAAGAAGATCATCGGGCTCGAAGGGTATGGTCTCACAGTCGTCGAGCGCGTTCCGATCGAGATGCATCCGCATCCGAAGAATGTGCATTATCTCAAGATCAAGAAGAGCAAGATGGGCCACATGCTCGAAAAAGTGTAGGGCAGGACGACTCCACGTAACGGACAGGCCCCAGATTTCGAGCAGCACTTCTGAATGTTTTGAGAATTGTGCCTTGGAGGAATGGTACTCGTTGAGATGTTGTGGTAGTGGAATGTGACCAGCAGGAGGAGAGCATGCCAAAGATGGTCCAGGGGGATCTGAACGCGAAAGGGCTCAAGTTCGGGATCATTGCGTCCCGGTTCAATGACTTCATCACGGCCCGTCTCATCGACGGAGCCATGGACGGTCTCCTGCGTCACGGCGCTGTCGATGCCGACATCGAAGTGGTCCGCGTCCCCGGCGCGTTCGAGATCCCGCTTGTTGCTCAGAAAATGGCCACCGCGAAGAAGTACGACGCCGTTATCTGTCTGGGAGCCGTGATCCGAGGCGCCACGCCCCATTTTGAATATGTCAGCGCAGAAGTGAGCAAGGGCGTTGCCGCTGTCTCGATGGATGCCGGTATTCCGGTCGTCTTCGGCGTCCTGACGACGGATACGATCGAGCAGGCTATCGAGCGGGCGGGCAGCAAAGGCGGCAACAAGGGGTGGGATGCGGCCCTTTCCGCGGTGGAGATGGCGAACCTGATGAAGCAACTGCAGTGATCATCCATCCTGGTCGTGAGGTGGTCAGCGGATCGGTATGAAGAGACGAAAGGCCAGGGAGTACGCGCTCCAACTCCTTTTTCAGCTGGATATCAGGAAGGAAAAACCTACGGCCACGCTTTTCAAGCGGTTCTGGACGAACGAGGCCCCCGATGAGGAGGTCCGGTCCTTTGCCGAAGAGATCGTAAAGGGGACCTTTAAGCATCTACGGGCCATCAATGCCAGGGTTCTTGCAAGCGCCAAGAACTGGAGCCTGGACCGCATGGCAGTCATTGACCGAAATGTGCTCAGGCTTGCAACGTACGAAATCCTCTACCGCATGGACATCCCGCCGAGCGTGACCATCAACGAGGCCATCGAGCTTGCCAAGAAGTACGGGACCGACGAGTCCGGGGCTTTCGTGAACGGCATCCTTGATAGCGTCGCGCGATCCGCCGGGAAGGTCGACGCCAGGCAACTTCGATGAACGGGGAGCAAGACCGCGTGGACGTGAACGTGCTCCTGTCCGATATCCGAACTGTTGAGGTCGACGCCGTCGCAGCAGGCTTTTACGAGGACGTCCGTCCGCTCAAGGGAGGCGCAGGAGCGCTGGACTGGCTCCTCTGCGGCGCTCTGTCCCGACTGGTCCGGGACGGTCGCGTACGGGGGAGGGTGGGCGACGTCGCCCTTTTGACCTCCTCAGGGAAATTCCCTGCCGCAAAAGTGTTTCTCTTCGGCCTCGGGTCACGCACGTCGCAGCTCCCGGACGGACTGCGGTCGGCAGCCCGGGCGGCTGCTGCAAGTCTTACCGGTGCCGGTGTTCGAAAGGCGGCCATCGACCTGTTCCCCCTCGAGGACGGCGGTGATGAGACCCAGCTTGCTGCCGTACAGGAGGGGTTGCGCGAGGGGGCGAACGGACACCCCCTTTCGATCTCCCTGCTCGCACGGGATGAGGTCTCGTTCGAGCGGATGAACCGGGCCCTGCGCCCCTGATCGCCCTGCTCTTCAGGAGTCATGCATGATCGCACGCTACAGCCGGCCGGAAATGGCCGGACTCTGGGATGCCGAGAACCGATACCGCGCATGGCTGCTTGTCGAGATTCTTGCCTGTGAGGCCAATGCCCGGCTCGGACTGATCCCGGCGCGGTCGCTGGCTGCCATCAAGAAGAAGGCCGCCTTCGACGTGAAGCGGATTGATGCGCTCGAAAAGGTGGTAAAACACGATGTCATCGCTTTTCTGACCGCGGTAGGCGAGCACGTCGGTCCTGATTCGCGGTTTATCCATCTCGGCCTTACCTCATCCGACGTTCTCGACACCTCCCTTGCCTATCTCATGCGGCAGGCAGCTGACCTCGTCATTGCGGACCTTACGGCCCTCCGGAAGGTTCTTCGGAAGAAAGCCTATCAATACAAAAGCACGGTCATGATCGGCCGCTCCCACGGGGTGCATGCCGAGCCGGTCACCTTCGGGCTCAAGATGGCCTTGTGGTACGAGGAGACCGGTCGGGCGATGGAAAGAATGGTCCGGGCCCGCGAGGTGATCAGCGTCGGCAAGGTGTCCGGCGCGGTCGGGACCTTTGCCAATATCGATCCCTTTGTCGAGCGTTATGTCTGCAGGAAGCTCGGTCTCGTTCCTGAGCCGGTGGCGACGCAGGTCGTGCAGCGCGACCGGCATGCCGAATACCTTTCCGCGCTCGCGCTCATTGCATCGTCGATCGAGAAGTTCTCCGTCGAGCTCCGGCACCTTCAGCGGACCGAGGTCCTCGAGGCGGAAGAATACTTTTCTGAGGGACAGAAGGGGTCTTCGGCGATGCCGCACAAGCGGAATCCTATCTCCGCCGAGAACCTCTCCGGCCTGGCCCGCGTTGTGCGGGCAAATTCGCAGGCTGCGCTCGAAAATGTGGCGCTCTGGCACGAGCGAGACATCAGCCACTCCTCCGTGGAACGAATCATTATCCCCGACAGCACCATCCTGATCGACTACATGCTGGCACGGTTCACGAGTCTTGTGGACCGGATGTTCGTCTATCCGAAGAACATGGAGCGCAACATGGCCCTGTCACGAGGGCTCTTTCATTCCGAGACGGTCATGCTGGCTCTAGTGGGCAAGGGAGTCACGAGGGAGACGGCATATAAGTATGTGCAGCGGAACGCCATGGATGTCTGGAAAAAGGGTGGCGATTTCGCTCGCCGCTTGAAAGCCGATGCGGACATCCGGAAGCACTTATCCGAGCGGGAAATTGATGACTGCTTCGATCTGAAGCACACTCTGAAGAAGGTGGACTATATCTTCGGGCGGGTCTTCGGGAAGAAGAGGCAATGATCTGCGGCTCTCCGGCAGGGAACTAGGCCTGGAGGATCAAGGGAATAATGATCGACAAATTCCATGAAGAATGCGGCGTCTTCGGGGTTTACGGCCATCCCGATTCGGCCAACCTCACCTACCTGGGCCTGTATGCTCTGCAGCATCGTGGCCAGGAGTCGGCCGGCATCGTCTCGACCGACGGGAAGAAACTCTTTTGCCAGAAGGAAATGGGCCTGGTCGCCGACATATTCAACGAGGACCGCATCAAGAAGCTGCCAGGCCATGCGGCCATCGGTCATAACCGGTACTCCACCACCGGTGACAGCATCAGCATCAACATCCAGCCCATCCTTGTGAACTTTGCGCTCGGCGGGCTTGCCGTTGCGCATAACGGGAACCTCGTGAACGCCGGTCTTCTCAAGGCCGAGCTGGAAGCATACGGATCGATCTTCCAGTCCACCATGGACAGCGAGGTGGTTATCCACCTCATCGCCCAGTCGCGCATGGCGACGCTGCATGAGCGGATCGTCGATGCCCTGCAGCACCTTCAGGGGTCCTACAGCCTCCTGTTGCTCGGCGAGGACGAATTGATCGGCGTTCGCGACCCGCACGGGTTTCGGCCGCTGGTCCTCGGGCAGGTGGGCGACGCCTACGTCCTGGCCTCGGAGACCTGCGCGCTCGACCTCATCGAGGCGACCTACATACGCGAGATCGAGCCCGGCGAGATGGTGTTCATCAACCGCTCCGGTATCACATCGAGCTTTCCTTTCAAGCAGAAGGACCCCTCGCACTGCATCTTCGAGTTTATCTATTTCGCCCGTCCAGACAGCCTGGTGTTCGGCCAGAACGTCTACACCATCCGGAAGGAGTTCGGCAGGCAGCTCGCCCGCGAGACAGGCGTGCCGGCCGATGTGGTGATCCCTGTGCCGGACTCGGGCGTTCCGGCGGCGCTCGGATATGCCGAAGAGGCGGGGATCCCTTTCGATCTGGGGCTCATCCGGAACCATTACGTCGGACGCACCTTCATCGAACCCCGCCAGAGCATCCGACATTTCGGCGTTAAGATCAAGTTGAATCCGGTCAGGGACGCACTAAAGGGCAAGCGGGTGGTCGTGGTGGATGACTCGATCGTGCGGGGCACGACGAGCAAGAAGATCATCAAGATGATCAGGAACGCGGGGGCCGCCGAGGTCCATATGCGCATCAGCTCACCTCCCACGACTCATCCCTGCTACTACGGCATCGATACTCCGACGCGGCAGGAACTGATCGCATCGTCCCACAGCATCGAGGAGATCCGCAAGTACATCACTGCCGATACGCTGGGGTATATTACGCTGGACGGCGTCAGGAAAGTGGTCGACAAACCGATGAACTATTGCGTCGCCTGTTTCTGCGGCGACTATCCGGTCCCATTCCCGGGCGAGATGATGATGCAACTGGGGCTGTTCGACAAAGAAGGGTGAGAGACGAGGAACGCTATCGCACGGGAGATAGCTCAGGCTGTGAGGGAACAAGAAAATTGAACGGAAGAGTGGTGCCGAGGCGCAGAATCGAACTGCGGACACGAGGCTTTTCAGGCCTCTGCTCTACCAACTGAGCTACCTCGGCATCTCGATGGGCCGCTTGGCAGAGCGATACAATAAC